>NZ_JBJODA010000011.1:0-190560 GCF_045899875.1 Clostridioides sp. GD02377 | reverse complement strand
GAGTAAATTTATTAAAATTAAAAAAAGTTTTGTTTTTTATGTTTAGACCCTACAAATTTGGGACATAATATAATTGTAAAACTTAATATAGCAAAAATAAATTACTCAATCTCCCCCACTTAAAGGCCTCTATCCCCCATAGAGGTCTTTTTTATTTTCTTTTACTTTCAACTCTAATCTTATAAAAATAAAGAGTCTTATATATCATTCTGTAAATTAAAATTCTCTTGTTATACTAAATATTAAATATAGAAACTATAGAAAGTTATAAATAATATAAATAGCATATTCATTTAAGTTTAGTATATTTAACAAAAAATGTTTATAATTTAACCTTCATTTTAATAAGTTTACTATATATTCACTTTGTCTTAATATATCCTTTACAAATTAAGAGTATTATTAATCTATAAGCAAATCATAAAATGAAATCAAATATTTTAGGAGGATAAAAAATGGCAGATATAAGACTAGAAAATGTCACAAAATCTTATAATAAAAAAAATACCGTTATAGAAAACTTAAATCTTACTATAGAAGATGGTTCTTTTACAGTGTTGGTAGGCCCAAGTGGATGTGGTAAATCTACTACACTAAGAATGATTGCAGGTCTTGAAGATATAACTTCAGGTAAATTAAAAATTGAAGAAAATGATGTAACAAAAACGGATGCTAGTAAAAGAGATATAGCTATGGTATTTCAGAACTATGCGTTATATCCACACATGACTGTCAAAGAAAATATAGAATTTGGTCTTAAGAATAAGAAAGTACCTAAAGAAGAGAGAGAACAACTTATAACAGAAGTTATTGATGTGGTAGGATTACAAGAATATTTAAATGTGAAACCAGGTAATTTATCTGGAGGTCAAAGACAAAGAGTAGCACTTGCTAGAGCTATGGTTAAAAATCCAAAGGTATTTTTAATGGATGAGCCATTATCAAATTTAGATGCTAAATTAAGAAACCAAATGAGAACAGAATTAATACAATTACATCAAAAACTAAAATCTACATTTGTTTATGTAACTCATGACCAAGTTGAGGCAATGTCGATGGCAGATAAGATAGTGATAATGAACAAAGGTAAGATAATGCAAATAGGTTCCCCAAAAAAAATATATCAAAATCCTAAAAACTTATTTGTAGCCCAGTTTATTGGAAATCCTTGCATGAATATACTAAATATCAAAAATGATGTTAAGCTTGGATTTAGACCAGAAAAAGCAACACTAGAGAGTATAAATATAGATGGAAAAAATGATGGTGTATTTAGCTTATTTGGAAAAGTAGTTACTAAAGAAGTCTTGGGAAATGAAACTATATATTGTCTATCTGTTCTTGATAGTGAGATAAGAGTTAAAACAGAAAATGATATATTTGATATTGGAAGAACCTTAAGAATAAGCGTGTTAGAAAAAGATTTATATTATTTTGATAAGTATGGAGAAAGAGTAGAAGATTTAAAAAAATGTAAAAATATGTATTCTAAAATCAAAGGAGATATTTATGAAAAAGCAATTTAACAAAGCATATTTATATATAACACCTGCTATTATAGGAACTCTTTTGTTTATAGTATATCCAATAATCAAGACAATATCTTTAAGTTTTAAATCAGGAAGTCTTCTTAGTTCGACTTTTGAAAATGTAGGTTTAAATAACTATACAGAACTCTTAAAGAATCCAGAATTCATACAAACTATAACTAATACAGCAATTTATACTTTCTTTATGGTAGTTATATCTATTTCATTAGCTATAGTACTTGCTGTTTGGTTAAATAAAAACTCTATAATACACAATTTAACGCAAAGTATAATCTTTACACCACATGTAATTTCACTAGTATCTGTAGCTGTATTGTGGCTTTGGATTATGGAGCCACAATATGGCTTTTTAAACTGGATACTGTCAACACTACATTTACCAACATCAAAATGGCTTTCAAGTGAAAGCTCAGCTTTAATGTCACTGATTCTAATAGGAATATGGAAAACTCTTGGATATAATATTTTAATAGTGTTGTCAGGTCTTAAATCCATACCAAACTATATATATGAGGCATCTAAATTAGATAACGCGAACAAGATAACTAATTTCTTTAAAGTGACATTGCCATTATTGTCACCAACAATATTTTTTCTTATGATAACAACAACAACTGCATCATTTCAAGTGTTTGATGAGATAAGTATAATGACACAAGGTGGGCCATTAGGTTCAACCAATATGTTGTCTTATTATATATATGAGTCTGGATTTATATATTATGATATAGGACAAGCAAGTGCAGCGAGTATGTTTTTACTAGCTATAGTTATGATTGCTACATATGCTAATTTCAGATTACTGTCAAAGAAAGTTCACTATCAATAAAAAAATAGACATAAGGCCTATCAAGAAGGAGGAGAAAATGGATATTATACAACCTATCAAAAAAGACAAAATTAATATAAAGAAAATAGCATCAAAATCAATAGAAGTATTAGTTTTATTACTTTTATCTGCAATATTTATATTTCCTTTTATATGGATGTTATCGACATCTTTTAAAAATCCACAAGAAATGATGCAATTACCACCTACTATAATACCAAATGATATAGTGTTAGAAAATTATAGCACAGCATGGAATTCAGGACCATTTTTTAGATATTTACTAAACAGTGTATTTGTAACAGGAAGTGTTTTAATCATACAGTTTTTAGTGATGGTTCCAGCATCTTATGCATTTTCTAAAATTAGATTTAAAGGCGAAAAGGTATTATTTGGACTTTTACTTATAGGGCTTATGATTCCACCACAAGTAACTTTTTTACCAGTATATATGATGATGAGTAAGTTTGGATTTATAAATACATATGTTCCACTTATAATTCCATTTATGACATCTTCATTTGGTATATTTCTACTTAGACAAAATTTCATGCAGATTTCAGATGAGATTATTGAAGCAGCTAAACTAGATAATGCTTCTGATTTAAAGATAATGTTTAAAGTAATGGTTCCTATGGCAAAACCAGCAGTAATAACATTTATATTATTCAATTTTATATATCATTGGAACAATTACTTCTGGCCTCTAGTAATGACAAATACAGATGCCATAAGAACTTTACCAATAGGGGTGGCACTTCTTAAGTCTTCAGAAGGAATTACTGCATGGAATGTAATAATGGCAGGAAATATAATTCTAATTTTACCAATAATTCTTGTATATATATTTGCAAATAAAAAGGTAAAAGAAGCTTTTATGTATTCAGGAATAAAATAAAAAATTAAAGACTAAATTTGGAGGATGAAAATGAAGCTTAAAAGAAAATTAGCAACAGGATTAGCAATAACATTATTATTAGGTTCTTTAGTTGGGTGTTCAAATTCTAATGATTCAAATACATCTAAAGGGGAAAAAACTGATAGCAATATTACAAAGATAGATTTCTGGGCTCCTTTGGGTGGAACTAATGGAGAAACTGCACAAAAAATGGTTGACCAGTTTAATAGTGAGCATAAAGATGTACAAGTAAATATGCTAAAACAGAAAGATTACTATGAAAATGCAACAAAATTACAGGCAGCCTTAACTTCTAAAGACCAACCAGATGTAACATTACTAGAAATAACTCAAACAGGTACATTTGCATCAGCAGGAGCTTTAGTAGATATGAGCAAGTATTTTGATAAAACATACCAAGAAAGATTTTTTTCTGGTCTTTTAACAAATTCATATTACGAAAACAAGTTTGTTGGGATGCCATTTAATAGAAGTACTCCAATATTATACATAAATAAAGATATGGCAACTAAAGCAGGTCTTGACCCTTCAGGTCCAAAGTCATGGGAAGAACTTAAAAATTATGCTAGTAAGATGACGAATAAATCAGAAGATACTTATGGTTTTGAAACACCAATAGATATTTGGTTCTATGAAGCTATGGTAATGCAAAGTGGTGGAGAAATAACTAATGGTAAAAAAGTAGCGTTTAATAATGAAGCAGGGCAAGCACCAGTTAAATTCTGGCAAGATATGATGAAAGATGGAATAATGAAAATGCCTCCTGGAGAAGATTATAATGCTTGGGATGTGGCAAAACAAGATTTTGTAAATGGTAAAGTAGGCATGATATTTACATCAACAGCTGATTTAGCAGGACTTATGCAACAAACAGAAGGTAAATTTGAAATATCAACAGCATTTTTACCAAAGAATCAAAAATACGCAACTCCTACAGGTGGAGCAAATCTAGTTATGCTTGAAGGTGGAACAGATAAAGAAAAAGAAGCAAGTGCAGAATTTATAAAATGGATGACTCAAACAGATAAGATAGTTCAATTCAGTTCATCAACAGGGTACTTACCAACAACTGAAGATGCAACTAAGTCTGAAAAATTACAAACACTATATAAAGAGAAACCTCAATATAAAGTTGCAACTGACCAGTTACAATATGCTGTAGCACTTCCAATGTTAAATGGATATAAAGAAGCAACTGATAAGCTAATGGATGAAATTAAAAAGGGACTTACTGACTTAAATGTATCTCCAAAAGATGCAGTAAGTAAAGGAACTTCTGCAATGCAAGCAGTAATAGATAAAACAAATAAATAATTATTTATAGCCATAAACTGATTAAAAGTATTTAATAATATATGAATGAAGAGGTAATGTAAATGACAAAAGTTATAGTATTATCAGTAGATTCTTTATTTGAAAAAGACTTGAAATTCGTAAAAAATCTCCCAAATTTTAAATCTATATTAGAGAATTGCTCTATAGTAAAAAATATAAATTGTGTATATCCTACTTTAACATATCCATGCCATACTAGCATGGTTACAGGAGTATATCCTAAAAAGCATGGTATATATCATAATGAAAAATTTGACCCAAATAAAGAAAGCAAAGATTGGTATTGGTATTCAAAGGATATAAAAACAAAAACTATTTTAGATGTAGCAAAAGAAAATAATTTAACTACAGCTAGTGTATTATGGCCTGTAATGGGAGCAAATCCAAATATAGACTTTAATATTGCAGAAATATGGGCACCTAATAGAGAAGATAATCCAAGAGAGACTTTTGAAAAAAGTTCTAGTAAGATTATAATGGATAGTATTTATAATAAACATTGTCATTATATTGATTGGAAGCTAGAACCTAACATGGATTTGTTTGGATTAAACTGTGCAGTAGATATTATAAAGGACTATAAGCCTGATTTAATGTTGATACATTTGGCGACATTGGACCATACAAGACATAATTATGGATTATTTAATGAGCAAGTGGATGAAGCATTGAAAATGAATGATGAATGGCTAGGAGATATAATTCAAGCTACAAGGGATGCAGGTACATATGAAGATACAAACTTTATAATACTTGGAGACCATGGTCATCTTAGAGTTGACAAAGTTATAAATCCAAATGTTTTACTTGAATCAAGAGGATTTATAACAGTAGAAGATGGAGAAGTTAAACATTTTGATGCCTACGTAAATTCTTCTGGTATATCCGCTCAGATAATAGTAAATAACTTAGATAGATTAACAGAGTTAAGAGAACTACTTGAGGAGTTTAAAGAAGAATTATTCATAGAAAATATTTTTAGCAAAGAGGAAGCATCTGAACTTGGTCTTGAAGGTGATTTTGAAATGGTAATTGAAGGAATTGAAGGAATTTCGTTTGGTAATGATGTAGAAGGAAATATTATAAAGGATTCTGATATAAAAGATTATAAATTTGCTGTTGCAACACATGGTCATTTACCTACTAAGGGTAATAGACCTCCATTTATAGCTTTTGGACCTAATATTAAAAGTGGTGTGGTTATAGAGAATGGAGATTTGAGGGCACATGCAGCAACTATATTAAAGTTATTTGGTTTAACGTTGGATGGAGCTGAAAAAGAGGCATTTGATTTTATCATATAAATTGGATGAAGTATTTATTTTCCATGTATTATAGACTTCTATTGTAAAGATAGAAGTCTTTTTTTATATTTTAGATTTAAGTAAAATTTAAATGGGTAAAATATTTAAAATAACTTAAACAATTTTATAAAGGTATGATATAATAATAAATGTTAGGAACTAATGTTCGAAAAAGGAGTGATACCGTGGATTTTAAAATAAAATCAGACTTCAAACCTACAGGTGACCAACCAGAAGCTATTAAATCAATAGTGGATTCTATAAATAGAAATGAGAAATTTTCAACATTATTAGGAGTAACAGGTTCAGGAAAAACATTCACAATGGCAAACATCATTCAACAAGTTAAAAAACCTACCCTAATAATGGCTCACAATAAGACACTAGCAGCACAGCTTTACAGTGAGTTTAAAGAATTTTTCCCAGACAATGCAGTTGAATATTTTGTAAGTTACTATGATTACTATCAACCAGAAGCATATGTAGCTCACAGTGACACTTATATAGAAAAAGATGCAAGCATAAATGATGAAATAGATAAACTTCGACATTCTGCTACGGCATCTATTTTAGAAAGAAGAGATACTATAATAATATCATCTGTATCTTGTATATATGGACTGGGTGATCCAAAAGACTATAAAGAACTTATGCTATCTATAAGACCAGGTATGCAAAGAGACAGAGATGATGTAATAAAAAGGTTAATAGAGATACAATACGAAAGAAATGACATAAATTTTACAAGAGGCACCTTTAGAGTTAGAGGAGATATACTAGAGATATTCCCAGCAAGTAACGATGAGAAAGCAATAAGAATAGAGTTTTTTGGTGATGAGGTAGATAGAATAACAGAGATTGATTATGTAACAGGAAAGATTGTTGGTACTAGAAACCACATTGTTATATTCCCCGCATCTCACTATGTAACAACACCAGAAAGAATTGAAAAGGCAATTGTAGAAATAGAGGACGAACTTCAAGAGCAAATAAAATTTTTTAAGGAAAATGATAGACTTTTAGAAGCTCAAAGAATTGAACAAAGGACTAAGTACGATATAGAAATGCTAAAAGAAATAGGATTTTGTCAAGGTATAGAGAACTACTCAAGACATATTACAGGTAGAGAAGAAGGAGAAAAGCCATATACTTTAATGGATTTCTTTCCAGATGATTATTTAATAATTGTAGATGAGGCACATGTTACTATACCACAAGTAAGAGGTATGTATGCAGGAGATAGGTCTAGAAAGACATCTCTTATAGAGAATGGATTTAGATTACCTTCCGCACTTGACAATAGACCATTAAATTTTCAAGAATTTGAAGGAAATATAAATCAGATGTTGTTTGTAAGTGCTACACCAGGGCCTTATGAAATTCAACATTCAGAAACTATAGCAGAACAAATAATAAGACCAACTGGACTTTTAGACCCAATTGTAGAAGTAAGACCTATCAATAATCAGATAGACAATTTGGTAGGAGAAATAACTAAAACTATAGAAAAAAATGAAAGAGTACTTATAACCACTTTAACTAAAAAAATGAGTGAGGACTTGACTAATTATCTTAAAGAGATAGGGATAAAAGTTAAATATTTACATTCAGATATAGTTACATTAGAAAGAACCGAAATAATAAGAGATTTAAGACTAGGAAAGTTTGATGTACTTGTAGGAATAAATCTACTTAGAGAAGGATTAGATATACCAGAAGTTTCACTTATAGCAATTTTGGATGCTGATAAAGAAGGTTTCTTACGTTCCGAAACAGCGTTAATACAGACTATTGGACGTGCAGCTAGAAATGAAAATGGAAGAGTAATCATGTATGCAGACAGAATAACTGATTCAATGCAAAATGCTATTGATGAGACAAAGAGAAGAAGAGATATACAAAATCTATATAATGAAGAACATAATATTACTCCTAAGACTATACAAAAAAGTATAAGAGATAGTATAGAAGCTACTAAGGTAGCAGAGGAAGAAGTTGTATATGGAATATCTGACACAGATGATAAAGATGAAATAAGAGATAATA
Source organism: Clostridioides sp. GD02377 (assembly GCF_045899875.1). Lineage (NCBI taxonomy): Bacteria > Bacillati > Bacillota > Clostridia > Peptostreptococcales > Peptostreptococcaceae > Clostridioides > Clostridioides sp. GD02377. The sequence goes on along the minus strand of NZ_JBJODA010000011.1, from coordinate 182,577 downwards.
TAGAAAAATTAAAATCAGAGATGATGGAGGCTGCTCAAAACTTACAATTTGAGAGAGCAGCAGAACTTAGAGATAAAGTAAAACAATTAGAAGAAAAATTGGAAAAATAGAAAGGTAAAAACAACATTATGGAAGATAAAATTATAATAAGAGGAGCAAAAGAGCATAATTTAAAAAATGTAGATTTAGAATTACCAAGAGATAAATTTATTGTTTTTACAGGGTTATCAGGTTCTGGAAAGTCTTCTTTGGCATTCGATACAATATATGCAGAAGGTCAAAGAAGATATGTAGAGAGTCTATCAGCCTATGCTAGACAATTTTTAGGTCAAATGGAAAAGCCAAATGTAGAATATATTGAGGGGTTATCACCAGCTATATCAATCGACCAGAAGACTACTTCAAAAAACCCACGTTCTACTGTTGGAACAGTAACAGAAATATATGACTATTTAAGATTATTATTTGCAAGAGTAGGAGATGTATATTGTCCTACATGTGGTGAAAAAATAAGTCAAATGACTATCCAAGAAATAGTTGATAAAATGCTAGATTTTCCAGATAGAACGAAATTACAAATACTTTCACCAATTGTTAGAGGTCAAAAAGGTACACATAAAAAGGTTTTTGATAATATCAAAAAAGAAGGATTTGTAAGAGTTAGAGTCAATGGTGAAAATTATGAAGTTAGCGATGATATAGTTCTGAATAAAAATCAAAAACATAATATAGAAGTTGTGGTAGACAGAATAGTAATTAAAGATGGAATTGAATCTAGATTGGCAGATTCGATTGAGACTGCAGTTAAGTTATCAGATGGTCTTGTAATAGCTCAAATAATAGAGGGAGAAGAAATTCTTTTTTCAACTAAATTTGCATGTCCAGAACATGGAATTGGTATAGAAGAATTATCTCCAAGAATGTTCTCATTTAATGCTCCTTTTGGTGCTTGTGATGTTTGTAATGGTCTTGGAGAAAGTAAAGAAGTTGACCCAGAGTTAGTCGTACCAAATAAAGATTTGTCAATAAAACAAGGTGCTGTTGCAGCGTGGGGGTCAACAGGTGTTAATGATGATACTTACTATAGTAAAATGATAAAAAGTTTAGCAGAACATTTTAATGTATCTTTGACAACACCATTTAAAGATTTACCAGAGGATTTTGTTGAGGAATTACTTTATGGTAAGGACAATATAATTGTAGAGTTTACTTATGAATCAAAATTTGGAGGAACTAGAAATTATAAGTCGTACTTTGAAGGAGTAATAGTAAACTTAGAGAGAAGATACAACGAAACTAACTCGGAGTACATGAGAGATAAGATTGAAGAATATATGGCAGAAAGACCATGTCCAAAATGTAAAGGTATGAGACTTAAAAAAGAAGTCCTATCTGTTTTGGTTGATGGTAAAAACATAATGGAAGTTACAAATTTATCTGTAAATGAATTAATTGATTTTATGGAAAATATAACCCTTACAGAGAAACAGAGATTTATAGCTCATGAGATTATAAAAGAAATAAAAGGAAGAGCTATGTTCTTAAGAGATGTAGGTCTTGATTATTTGAATTTATCAAGAAAAGCTGGAACTCTATCAGGAGGGGAAGCACAACGTATAAGATTAGCAACTCAAATAGGTTCTGCACTTGTTGGGGTTTTATATGTACTTGATGAACCAAGTATAGGACTTCATCAAAGAGACAATGATAGGCTTATAGGTACACTTAGACACTTAACAGACCTAGGAAATACCTTAATTGTTGTAGAGCATGACGAAGACACAATGAGAGAGGCTGATTATGTTTTAGATATTGGACCAGGCGCAGGTATACATGGTGGTGAGATAGTTGCACAAGGAACTTTGGATGAAATAATTAAAAATGAAAACTCAATAACAGGTCAGTATCTAAGTGGTAAAAAACAAATATTACTTCCTGAGACTACTAGAGAAGGAAATGGAAATTTTATAGAAATAATTAAAGCATCAGAAAATAATCTAAAAAATATAGATATAAAATTCCCATTAGGTAAGTTTACTTGTATAACAGGTGTTTCAGGCTCTGGTAAAAGTACACTAATAAATGACATACTTTACAAGGGTGTAGCAAGTAAAGTAAATAGACTTAAACAAAGAGCTGGTAAACATAAAGAAATAAAAGGAATTGAAAATATAGATAAAGTTATAAATATAGACCAAAGCCCAATTGGAAGAACACCTCGTTCAAATCCTGCTACTTATACAGGTGTATTTGATTTTATAAGAGATATTTTTGCAGCAACTAATGAAGCTAAGGCAAGAGGTTATAAAAAAGGAAGATTTAGTTTCAATGTAAAAGGTGGGAGATGTGAAGCTTGTAAGGGTGATGGAATAATAAAAATAGAAATGCATTTCTTACCTGATGTATATGTTCCTTGTGAAATTTGTAAGGGTGAAAGATATAATAGAGAAACACTACAAGTAAAATACAAAGATAAAACTATATCTGATATATTGGATATGAATGTGGAAGAAGCTGTTGAGTTTTTCGAAAACATACCAAATATAAAAAGAAAATTAGAAACTTTAATGGATGTAGGTCTTTCATACATCAAATTAGGTCAGCCTTCAACTCAATTATCAGGAGGAGAAGCACAACGTATAAAATTAGCTGCTGAGCTTAGTAAAAGACCAACAGGAAAGACATTGTATATATTAGATGAGCCTACTACTGGACTTCATATGGCAGATGTAGACAAGCTAATCCAAGTGCTACAAAGATTAGCAGATACAGGAAATACAATTATAGTTATAGAACATAATTTAGATGTCATAAAGACTTGTGATTATGTAATAGACCTAGGACCAGAAGGTGGAGATAAAGGTGGAACTGTAGTTGCAACTGGAACACCAAAAGAAGTATCTAAAGTTGATGGGTCTTATACTGGTCAATTTTTAAAGAAATATTTTTCTTAAATCATCTAAAATGTGATAAGTTTTAAAATTAGAGATATAAGCTGATTATATCTTTTAGAAGCTAATTAAATATAAGTTGTAAGCAGTCAATAAAAGTATAAAGTCCATATTGCTCTTCATAAGGTTTGTTTTTAAATCAATTATGGAAGGGGAATATGGACTTTAACTTGTTTAGAGTACTGGAAACTGTATAACTTTTTAAATTTCACATTTTAGGGTATAATTTTAATATAAAATTTAATGTTTTGGAGGGCTATATGTTTGATATACAAGAACATTTAAAAAAATTACCTTCTGAGCCCGGAGTATATTTAATGAAAGATAAATACGACCATATAATATATGTGGGAAAAGCCATATCTTTAAAAAATAGGGTAAGGCAGTATTTTCAATCTTCAAAAAACCATACATCTAAAGTAAAATCTATGGTTAAAAATATATATAAATTTGAGTATATTATAACGGATTCAGAGTTGGAGGCATTAATACTTGAATGTAATCTAATAAAAAGATACAGACCTAAGTATAATGTAGTACTTAGAGATGATAAAACTTATCCATATATCAAAGTAACTACAAATGAAGATTATCCGAGAATCTTAAAGGTTAGAAGAGTTCTTAAAGATAAGGCAAAGTATTTTGGACCATATACTAATATAACTGCTGTGAATGATACTTTGGAACTTATAAATAGTACCTATCCAATAAGAAGTTGTAAAATAGATATCGAAAAAGCGATAAAGAATAAAACAAGACCCTGTTTAAATCTGCATATAAATAAATGTCTAGGGCCTTGTACAGGAAATGTTTCTAAAGAAGAATATGGAAAGATGATAGAAGAAATTATAATGTGCTTATCTGGTAAAGAAGAGAAATTGATGGAGCTTTTAAAGGAAAAAATGAATGAGAGTTCTATGAATTTTAGATTTGAGGAAGCTGCGGTATATAGAGATAAAATAAAGAGTCTTGAAGAGATGATACAGAAACAGAAAATAGACACTAATGTAAGTGACTTAAATCAAGATGTGGTTGCAATGGCAAGAGCCCATAATGAAGCCTGTGTACAGGTATTTTTTATCAGAAATGGTAAGATTGTAGGTAGGGAACATTTTATATTAGAAGGTGTAATGGATAGCCCAAGAGCCTCTATATTAGGTTCATTTGTAAAACAATTTTACAATGAACAAGAGTATATACCAAAAGAATTAATTATAGAAGATGAGATAGAAGATAGTTCTATATTAGAGGAATGGTTGTCATCCAAAAAAGGTCAAAAAGTAACTATAAGAGTACCACAAAAAGGAGAAAAGAAAAGCTTAGTTGAAATGGTAAGAAAAAATGCTATAGAGTATCTTGAAAAGTTTTCTGATATGAATAAGAGAAAATATGAAAAGAGTATTGGAGCATTAGAAGAATTAAAACGTCTATTAAATCTAGCAAAGTTACCAATAAGGATAGAGGCTTATGACATATCAAATATACAAGGCGTAGACTCGATTGGCTCTATGGTAGTATATACAAATGCTAAAAAAGATAAAAAAGAATATAGAAGATATAAAATAAAAACAGTCATTGGACCTAATGATTATGATTCTATGGCTGAAATTGTAGATAGACGATTAAAACATGGAAATTTACCTGACTTGATATTATTGGATGGTGGAAAAGGACAAGTTAGCGCAGTAAAAAAAGTATTAGAACTTAATGATGTAGATATACCTCTTTGGGGAATGTACAAGGATGATAAGCATAGAACCAAGGGATTGATATGTAAAGGAAAAGAAATAGAGCTAGATAAAACAACCAATTTATATAGATTTATTGCTAGTATACAAGAAGAGGTTCATAATTATGCAATAACATATCATCGAAGTTTAAGAAATAAAGCTTTGACAAAATCTATCTTAGATGATATACAAGGAATAGGTGAAAAAAGAAAGAAATCATTATTAAATCACTTCAAAGATGTAGATGCTATAAAAAAAGCTACTATGGAAGAACTTTTAGAAGTAGAGGGAATGAATAAAAGCATTGCAGATAATGTTTATAATTTTTTTAGGAAGGAAGAAAATTAATGGAAACTAGCAATAAGGTATCGATAAGAGAGATAATAAAAGACCTGAAGTTAAAAGTAGTGTACATGCCTGATGATGTAGATTATTATGTCTACTCTCAAGATATAAATAGACCAGGGTTACAGTTTGCAGGATATTTTGATTACTTTGCGTATGAAAGAATACAAATAGTTGGGAAGACAGAATATAATTTCTTTGGATTAATGGATAATACTATTAGAGAAGAAGTGTTGGATAGATTTTTCTCATATGAAATACCTGCTCTAATAATCTCTAGAGACTTGGAAATCAAGCCAGATGTAATTGAAAAAGCTAAAAAATATAAGAGAATACTTTTGAGTACAAATAGAAACACAACTAGACTTATAAATAGACTATCAAATTATTTGGATAATAAATTAGCACCACACACAACAATTCATGGTGTGTTAGTTGATATTTATGGAATAGGTGTACTGATAAAAGGTGAAAGTAGTATAGGAAAGTCAGAAACAGCATTAGAACTGATTCAAAGAGGAAATAGACTAGTTGCAGATGATGCTGTGGAAATAAGAAAACTGGATGAAAGTATGCTGATGGGACAGTCACCTGAATTGATAAGACATTTTCTTGAGATAAGAGGAATAGGGATAATAGATGTTAGAAGTCTATATGGAGTAGGAGCAATTAAAAATTCTAAAATGATAGATTTAGTAGTTCATCTAGAAGCTTGGGATGAGACTAAGTATTATGACAGACTTGGGCTTGATAAAGAATATGAAGAGATACTTGGTGTCAATGTAGAGAAACTAGTTGTACCTGTTAAGCCTGGAAGAAATACTGCTATGATATTAGAAGTAGCAGCAATGAATTTTAGACAAAGAGGAATGGGATATGATGCAGCACAAGAGTTTACTAAAAAACTATCAAAATTAATTGATACTAAGTAGTGTAGACTGATATTAAAATTAAGTTGTATCTAATATTTATTAATAATATATATTAGATAAGGATAATTTAAAGTAATAGATTAAAACTGCACTAGATTAATTTTATATTTGGATTTTATTATATAACAAGAAAGTTGGAATTTTTTATGGGAATAGACTATTTTAGTAAACTTTTAGAAAGTACTACTGAAAAAGAATTGCTCTTAAGTAAAAAGTCAAATAATATAAGTACAGCGAGATTAATCTCTTTTTTGATAGTGATAGTAGGATTTGCTATTGGACTTTACAATAAAAATATAGTGGGTGTTTTTGTTGGAGTTGTAGCGATTGTAGCGTTTATAGCACTCTTAGTTATTCATAATAAAGTAAAAGAAGAAGAAATGTATTTTAAAAGTAAGATTGATGTAATAGACAAGTATATAAAACGATTTGGAGATGGCTGGAAAGAATTTAAAATAGATGGTAAAGAATACTTAGAAGATGAAAATTCACAAGCAAAAGATTTAGATTTGTTTGGAAGAGCTTCATTGTATCAATATATCTGTGTGGCTAATACATCTTATGGTAAGAAGTCTTTGGCTAAGTCATTATGGAATGAAAATCCAGATGAGAAGATAATCTTAGAGAGACAAATAGCAATAAAAGAACTTTTATCAAAAGATGATTTTTCTATTCATATTCAAACACTGAGTAATATAATTGGTAAGGAGCAAAAAAATAATTCTGATGGTAGTATAGAAGCATTCATAGAGTATGGAGAGAATAAGGATGTATATATACCAAAATGGATGCATATTTTTACTTGGGGTCTACCTACTGCTACAATCCTATCTTTTATATTTTTTACATTAGGTTTTTTACCTATTTTGCCTGTTTTTCTACTTTTCATAATACAGTTGGGATTTAGTGGTTTTGGGCATACGAAACTTATGCAGACTCTTTCACCATTATTTTCATTTAGTAGGAATATACAAGTATATGAAAAGATGTTTGAGGTTTTAGAAAAAGAGACATTTGAGAGTGATTACTTAAAAGAATTACAAAAAAAACTTTCTAAGGGAAGTGGCGTTTCAAAAGGTATTAAACAACTAAATTCAATAGGAAATGCTGTAAATTTAAGATATAATCAGATATTATATATAATTGCTTGTGGTGTTCTTATGTGGAATTATCATTGTGCAGAATCACTGGAACGATGGAAAGGTGTGTATGGAAATCAAATTAGAGGCTGGCTAGAATCTATTGGAGAATTTGAAGCTCTAATAAGTTTAACAGTTATTGGTCATGTAAAGGAGAATACATGTTTTCCAGTAATAAAACATGAAGACATTCCAAGGCTAAAAGTTGAAGAAGTATATCATCCATTAATAGCAGAAAAAAGTGTTATAGCAAATTCAATACAATTAAATTCTCAGACATGTATTATTACAGGTTCAAATATGTCTGGAAAAACAACATTTTTAAGAAGTATAGGAGTAAATTTAGTATTAGCATATGCAGGAGGACCAGTATGTGCTAAGAATTTTGATGCAACTTGTATGGCTATATTTACATCTATGAGAATACAAGATGATGTAAGCCAAGGAATATCAACTTTTTATGCTGAGATTCTTAGAATAAAATCAATGATTCAATATAGCTTAAAAGAATTACCAATGTTGGTTTTAGTGGATGAGATTTTTAAGGGAACTAACTCTGCTGATAGAATTATTGGAGCAAGTGAGGCAGTAAAGAAATTATCAAGACCATGGGTTATAAGTATGGTTACAACACATGATTTTGAGTTATGTGACCTTTCAGGTAGTGGAGATGTTGAAGTTGTAAACTATCATTTCTCAGAGTACTATGTAGATGATAAAATTCATTTTGACTATATGATAAAAGATGGAAGATGTAAAACTACAAATGCAAAACAACTTATGAAAATGGCTGGAATTCTTTAATTAATATATAAGACTAGGAAGTTGTATTAAAGTAAACTAATAAGGATTGTCTTAAAGTACTTAAGAGTATTTTAAGACAATCCTTTTATTTAATAACACTTAATTTTTATAATTATTAGAGCTTATTTAGATTCCTCACAAGCACATTCTTGTGGGCATTCTCCATAAATACAACTCTTATCGAAGTAATGAGTATGAAGGTATTTATGAGCTACATCACTATTTGGGTCTCCAAAGAAGTCTTTATAAATAGCCTGTAAATCAGGATTTTCATGAGATTTACGAATAGCTTTATTTCTATCTATTTCATATAATGCATTTGCACGTCTATCAACTATTTCAGTATTACCATGGTGATAAGGTTGACCAGCACCTCCAACACATCCACCAGGACATGCCATAACTTCTATAATGTGATATTTACATTCTCCACTTCTAACCTTATCCATAATCTTTCTAGCATTTTTAAGTGTATTTACAATACACACATTAACTGTAGTTCCATCAACATCTATGCTTGCTTCTCTGATTCCTTTAAGACCTCTAACATTAGTAAAGTTTACATTATCTAAAGTCTTATTAGTTATCTTTTCATATGAAGTACGTAGAGCAGCTTCTAGAACTCCACCACTTGCTCCAAATATAGATGCAGCACCTGTAGATTTTCCTAAAGGATTATCAAAATCTTGGTCTTGAAGATTAGGTAAATCGATAGCAGCTTCTTTTATCATTTTAGCTAATTCTCTAGTAGTGATAGAAAGGTCAACATCTAGTATTCCAGACTCACTTAATTCTTCTCTTGAAGCTTCATATTTTTTAGCTACACAAGGCATTACAGATACAACATAAAGCTCTTCAGGATTGATTCCTAATATTTTAGGTGCATAGTAATTTTTAGCTATAGAACCAAACATACCTTGAGGAGACTTACAGCTAGATGCTAAATTTAACTTATCTGGATAATTATGCTCCAAGAAGTTTACCCATGCAGGACAACAACTAGTCAATATAGGAAGATTTTCACCACTTTGGATTCTTTCTATAAATTCAGTAGCCTCTTCCATGATAGTAAAGTCTGCACCAAAGTTCGTATCAAATACATGTTCAAATCCAAGTGCTTTTAAAGCAGCCACCATTTTTCCTGTAGAAATTGAACCTGGTTCTAATCCAAATTCTTCACCAATTGCAACTCTTACAGCAGGAGCAACTTGAACTACTATAGTTTTTTCTTTTTTATTTAAAATATCCCAAAGCTTAGGTACATTATCTACTTCTGTTAACGCTCCAGTTGGACAGACAGATATACATTGACCACAGAATGTACACTCTGTCTCAACCATATCAGAGTTGAAGAATGTACTAACTAAAGTATTAAATCCACGATTAACTCCAGATAATGCTCCTACTGTTTGTATATCATTACATACAGTTTCACATCTTCTACATAATATACACTTAGAGTGGTCTTTAACTAAAGACTTAGTAGAAGTGTCTTTACCTGCAAAAGATTTAGAGCCTTGATATCTTATTTTTCTTACTCCTAAATCGGCAGCTATAGTCTGTAATTCACAATCTCCATTTTTTTCACATACAAAACAATCTTGTGGATGGTCTGATAACAATAATTCAACAATAGTTCTACGAGCATTTAATGCTTTTGCACTATTAGTTTGAACTCTCATACCTTCCTTTATAACTGTTCCACAAGCTGGAACTAAGCCTCTCTCTGTCTCAACCATACAAACACGACAAGAAGCACAAGTGTCAAGCTTATCTATTTCGTTCATATGTAAATGACAAAGGTTGTGTATTTTTATATTTATTAATTTCGCAGCATCTAAGATAGAAGTTCCACTAGGTGCTGAAACGTGTTTGCCATTAATAGTTAAATTAACTAAACTCATTGTTATTCCTCCTCCAAATAAGTTATTTCTTGATTATAGCGTTAAATGTACAATTATCTATACAAGCACCACATTTTAGACACTTAGAAGTATCTATTGTATGTTGTTCCTTAACAGAACCTGTTATACAACCAGCAGGACACACTCTAGAACATTTTGTACAACCCTTACAAGCATCTGTTATAAAGTAAGAAAGTAAGTTTTGACATTTGCCAGCAGGACATTTCTTATCTACAACGTGAGCTATATACTCATCTTTGAAATATTGAAGAGTACTTAAAACAGGGTTTGGAGCAGCTTTACCAAGACCACATAATGAAGCAGTTTGTATAGTTTCAGCAAGGTTTTCTAGGTCATCTAAATCTTGTAGAGTACCATTACCTTCTGTAATTTTAGTTAATATCTCTAATAATCTTGTAGTACCTATACGACAAGGAGTACATTTACCACAAGATTCTTCAACAGTAAACTCAAGGAAGAACTTGGCTATATCTACCATACAGTCAGATTCATCAAGAACAAGCATACCACCAGAACCCATCATTGAACCTATAGAGCTTAATGAACCAAAGTCTATAGGGATGTCTAAATGCTCAGTTGGTATACATCCACCAGATGGACCACCTGTCTGAACTGCCTTGAATTGTTTACCTTCAGGGATTCCTCCACCAATTTCAAATACAATATCTCTTAAAGTAGTACCCATTGGAACTTCAACAAGCCCTACATTTTCCACTTTTCCACCAAGAGCAAAGACTTTAGTACCACTAGAATCTTCAGTACCTAAGTTAGCAAACCAGCTTCCGCCATTCAGTATGATTGCTGGTATATTGGCAAAAGTTTCAACATTGTTTAAGCAAGTAGGAGATTTCCATAAACCACTCTTAGAAGAACTATAAGTCTTCATTCTAGGTTCACCACGTCTACCTTCAATTGAATGCATTAAAGCTGTACCTTCACCACAAACGAAAGCTCCTGCACCGTATTTTAATTCTAGTTTAAAGTTAAATCCAGTACCTAATATATTTTCACCAAGTAAACCGTATTTTTCAGCTTGAGCTATAGCTACTTTTAATCTTTCTATAGATTTTGGATATTCTGCTCTTATGTATATGTAACCTGTATCAGAGCCTATAGCATATCCGCATATTGCCATAGCTTCTAGTACACTGTGAGGGTCACCTTCAAGTACTGATCTATCCATAAATGCACCTGGGTCACCTTCGTCAGCATTACAAACAACAAATTTTTTATCTGTTGGGCCAGCAGGATTTTTTGAAGCAGCTTCCCATTTAGAACCAGTAGGGAAACCAGCACCACCTCTACCACGAAGACCAGAAGTTTTTACTTCTGCAATAACTTCTTGAGGAGTAAGAGAAGTTAAACATTTGCCTAGAGCTAAATAACCATCATTGGCAATATATTCTTCTATGCTATCTGGGTCAATAAGTCCACAGTTTTTTAAAGCTATACGTAATTGTTTTTTGTAGAAAGACATTTCTTCTTGCTCTTCTACTTTTTTGCTTAAAGATTCTTCTTCATATAATAATTCCTCAACAACTGTATTTCTAATTAAGTGACTTTGAACTATCTTTTCAGCATCTGATGGTTCAACCTTCACGTAGAAAACGTTATCAGGATAAACTTTTACGATAGGACCTTGAGCACAGAAGCCAAAACAACCTGTCAAACGAACAGTAACTTTGTCTTGGATTCCTGATTTTTTTATTTCATTTTCTAATTCACTAACTATTTCCATACTGTTTGAAGATGTACATCCAGTATCACAACAAACAAGTAATTCTCTTCTTAATACATTTTCCTTAGAATAATTTTTTCTTAAGCTAAGATTAGGTTTCAGCTCATCAGCTAAAACTTTTAATTCATCAAATGAATTTACTTTACGCATTATTTATTCACCCCTCTTAACAATTCAATTCTAATTCTCTATAAGTATCTAATATTTCACTTACTTGGTCAGGTTTTACCTTACCATAAACTTTACCATTTACAGTAACAACTGGAGCTAAACCACATGCCCCCAAACATCTTAAACCTTCTAAAGAAAATTTAAAATCACTAGTAGTTTCTCCAACTTTTATACCAAGTTGTTTTTCAAAAGCACTTAATATTTTATCAGCACCTTTTACAAAACATACAGTACCTAGACAGACACTGATTTTATACTTACCTACAGGTTCTGTAGTAAAATAAGAATAGAATGTAACAACCCCATATACCTTTGCAGGAGCTACTCCAAGTTTTCTAGCAACATGAAGCTGAACTTCTTTTGGAAGATATCCAAATATACCTTGTGCTTCATGTAGAACTTGTATTAACGCACCTTCTTTTGTTGCAAGAGAGTCAATAAATATATCTAGTTCGTCAAATAATTGCTTGTTGTGTGAAATAAAATCGCACATAACAAATCCCCCTTTTCTTTTTAAAGTTATTATTTCTCAAAAAATAATTAACCATGAGTTGACCCCAACCTTATGTTGGTGAACAAAACCAAAACAATAAAGAAAGAACAATATACAACAATTTCTTTATTCATAAAAACAATGCAAAAAAGTTACCTATCAAAAATAAAAACTATACTAGTCTATTATAATATAAAATAATTCAGAATAGTTAAAAAAAATAAAAAAAATGAACTAAATTCAATAAAAAAAAAATAATATATATAAAAAACTTTAAAAAATAAACCGGAATGTAAAATTTTTATAAAATAAAAGATTTATAAAACTGCTGATAATAGTCTAGAAATTGATTCCTTGATTTTTATATAAGTAGACCTAGAATTATATATATCTAATGTTATTTCTTTTGAATTTAAAATATCATTTTCAAATATAATTCTTTGTTCCAGTGCTTTTTTTGAAGAATACATAAATGCATTTACTTCAAAATTAAGTTCGAAACTTCTTATATCCATATTGGCTGTTCCTATAGAGCAGATAGAGTCATCTATAACTATTGTCTTAGCATGTAAAAATGCATTTTGACCGTAAGTATAAATTTTAGCTCCAAAGTTTAAAAGTTCTCCAGCATATGAATATGATGCCCAGTATACAAAAGGATGGTCAGGTTTAGAAGGAATCATAATTCTTACATCAACACCAGATAAACAAGCTATTTTTAAAGTATCTATAAATGTTGCATCAAGTATTAAATAAGGACTCTGTATATATATATACTTTCTAGCTTTCTGAATCATTTTAAGGTAACCATATTTAATTTCGTCAAGCTCTGATATATCTGGACCACTTGATACTATCTGAATCCCAATATTTTCAGAAGGATGATTAGAGTTTGTTTCTTCTTCTATAAAGTACTTCTCTAAGTCTAAATCTTCTTTAGTTGTGTATCTCCAATCAAGGATAAATCTCATATTTAGGTCAATTACACAATCACCAGTAAGTTTGGTATGTGTATCTCTCCATAGACCAAATTTTGGATTTCTACCTAAATACTCATCACCAACATTATATCCACCTACAAATCCTACTTTACCATCAATGACAACAATTTTTCGGTGATTTCTATAGTTTAAGTTAAAGTTTACGATTTTTAAGAATGATGGAAAGAAACTTCCAACCTTAACACCACTTTCTTTAAGCCTAGAAAGTGTACTATTCTTTAGTGTTCTACCACCAACGGCGTCAAATAAAAGTCTTACCTCGACACCTTCTTTAGCTTTAGCTACTAGAATGTCGATTATTTCAGTTCCGATTTTGTCATCTTTGAAAATGTAAAATTGTATGTTTATATATTTTTTAGCCTTTTTAAGTTCTTCAAGAAGACTGTTAAAAAATTGACTAGACTCAGCATAAATCCACACATCGTTATTATTGGTATAATGAGCATTATTTGAGTTAGCTAATGCATAAATCATATCCTTATGTTGATGTATATCTGAATCAATTTCAGAAGTAGACTGTAACTTAACCTGAGTATCTAGGATGTTACTTTTGATTATCTTATCGTCCTTTTCTTTTAATCTAAACATATTGTTTTTTGAAATGTTTCTACCAAAAGCTATATAAAGTATGAATCCAAGTGCAGGGATTAACACTAATATAAGAAGCCATGTTAGAGTTGTATTTATGTTTCTTTTTTCCCTAAAGATAAGGTTCAGTATAACCATGAAATTAATTATATATATTGTAGTAACTGCTATTTCATATATTGACATTTCGAAAAATGATATATCAAACATAAAATTTCCTCCTTCAAATATTTATTAAAATAAGTAATTATATATAATAACACAAACATATATCTATTATATATAATACCTCAACAATAAAAAAGTAAAATAAATAATCGAGAGGTAAATTTTTCAAATTCAATATAAATTATTTCGAAATTAACAAAGTTGGTATATAATAAATAGTATAATTATATGAGACAGCTATATATATGCATATAGTATATTTTTTATGTTAATAAAATTTATTATATATCATATTGTTATTATATAATTATTGCCATAAAAAGACAAGGAAAAGTATAATTTTTAAGGGGGAAGGATTTATGAGTAAAGGATTCTTGACACCTGGGGAAACAGCACAAGCAACAATAAGTGCTGGCATCAAAAAAGCGAATATTTCAACACAAAATGCAATTTTATTAGGTTTATTTGGAGGAGCATTTATAGGGTTAGGGGCATTGGGAAGTATGATAGTTAGTCAGACTTTTGCTAAGATAGACCCAGGGGTAGCTAGTTTTTTAAGTGCTATGATATTTCCAGTAGGTCTTATGCTTGTAGTGGTAGCAGGAGCAGAGTTATTCACTGGAAATACTTTAATGCTTATTCCACTTATGGACAAAAAAATAACATTAGGAAAAATGTTAAGAAACTGGGGACTGGTTTATTTTGCAAATTTAGTAGGTTCAGTTTTGTTAGTAGCAATTTTATTTTATTCTTCTACATTGACAGGGGATGTAGCTACAAAAGCTATAGCTGTGGCAGAAGCTAAAGTTAATTCAACTATGGTTTCCATGTTTTTAAAAGGAATACTTTGTAATGTTCTAGTAGTTTTAGCTGTATGGATGGCTACAGCATCACAAGATGTAATTTCAAAGTTAGGTTCATGCTGGACAGTAATAATGTTATTTGTGTTATGTGGATTCCAACATAGCGTTGCAAACATGTTTTTTATACCAATGGGGATGGTATTAGGAGCAAATATAACTATGGTTCAATTCATAACTAATTTAGTATTTGTAACACTTGGAAATATCGTTGGGGGCTCCATAATAGTTGGAGGAATTTATTATCTTTGCTATGTTAAAAATAGTTAGATAAATAATACGAATTAAATTGCCTTTTAAAGCATTGATATCAGTGATATTGATGCTTTTTTTAAATTATTTATATTCTTTTATATGTTGTTATTTTTTTTTTTTTAATTTATTATATATTTATTGAATATAGTTTGTAATTAAGAAACTTAAAATATAAAATCCATATGATAAGCAAAATCATATATTATTGAATATAGTTAATACTATATATTAATGTAATTTAAATAAGAATGACAGCTAAAGTTCAGTATAATTTGGGAGGAAATACAATGAATAATCAAGATATATATGAAAATTTATTAAATATATTAAGTAAAGATGATATAAAGGTTGATGAACCTATGAAAAAGCATATTTCATTTAGAGTAGGAGGACCAGCAGATATATTGGTTAGACCTAGAACAGAAGAGCAATTAAAAAATGTACTTCTTTTGGTGAAAAAGGAATCAATTCCATATTTAATAATTGGAAATGGCTCAAATATTTTAATTAAAGATGGTGGAATAAGAGGCGTTGTAATAGAATTGGCAGATAATTTCAATTCTTATGAGATAAATGATACTAGGATGATTGCTCAGTCAGGAGTTTTATTATCAGTTTTAGGTAAAGCTCTTCAAAAGCAGGAATTAAAAGGATTTGAATTTGCATCAGGAATACCTGGAACATTGGGAGGAGCATTAGCCATGAATGCTGGAGCATATGGTGGTGAAATGAAGGATATAGTAAAGTCAGTAAAATTGATGGATATGGAAGGAAATATATTTGAATTATCAAATGAACAGATGGAATTTGGGTATAGAAAAAGCATAATATCAAAAAATGGCTATATAGCTTTATCCGCAGAATTAGAATTGCAAAAAGGCAATTATGATGAAATAAAAAGTTTAATGGACGATTTGGCAACAAGAAGAATAACTAAACAACCATTAAATTTTGCTAGTGCAGGAAGTACATTTAAAAGACCAACAGGATATTTTGCAGGTAAATTAATAGAAGAAACTGGATTAAGAGGTCTTACTTTGAGAGGAGCACAAGTGTCTGAGAAGCATTGTGGATTTGTAGTTAATAGAGGAGAAGCAAATGCTAAAGATATCTTAGATTTAATATATGTTATAAAAAGTGCTGTATATGCCAAGTTTGGGGTTATGTTGGAAGAAGAAGTCAAAATACTTGGAGAGGATTAACTGATGAAAATACTGGCTGATTATCATACACATACATTATATAGTCATGGAAAAGGGACTATTGAAGACAATGTAAAGGTGGCCATTTCTAAAGGAATAAAGACAATAGGGATATCAGACCATAGTTATAAGCATATTGCATATGGTGTAAAGAAAAAAGATATTCTTAAAATGAGAGAAGAAGTAAACTATTTGAATGATAAATATGGTGATATAAATATACTCTTGGGTATGGAATGTAACATATTAGATGATAAAGGCAATATAGATATGGAAGATAAATTTATTAAAGAATTTGATTATATTATGGCTGGATATCATTTTGGTTCTACTCCAACATCATTCAAAAGTCTATTAAATCATTGTAATAATTATGTATTCAAAACTGAAAAAGCAAAAGAATATAATACAAAAGCTGTAATAAATGCAATGAGTAATAATGATATTTTTATAATTACTCATCCTGGAGATAAAGGCGATGTTTATATAGAAGAAGTAGCAAAGATAGCAAAAAAGACAGATACTAGACTTGAAATAAATAGTAGCCATTCTTTTTTAAATGTGAATCAGTTAAACAAGATAAAAGAGTTAAAAAATACATTTGTAATAGGCTCAGATGCACATTGTCCACAAAGAGTCGGTGACTTTGAACTGGCTATAAAGACTATATTTGATTCTAATCTAGATGTATCATTAGTAGAAAACATTATAATAGAATAAACATAAGATAAAAGGGAGGAGTTAGCAATGAAATTTGTTATAGTTACAGGTCTTTCAGGATCTGGAAAAAGTGAGACAATGAGAGCTTTAGAGGATATGGGATTTTATTGTGTAGATAATCTACCTCCTGCTTTGATAACTAAATTTGCAGAATTATGTTATCAGCCGAATTCAAGTATTGATAAAGTTGCTCTAGGTATAGATATAAGAGGAAGAAAGTTTTTTGAAGCTCTTCATGAAAGCTTAAATTACTTGGAAAAAGAAAATTATGAATATGAAATGGTATATTTGGATTGCAATGATGATGTATTGTTAAAAAGATATAAAATGACAAGAAGAAATCATCCATTGGCAAAAGATATGCAGATTCCAGAAGGTATAAAAATGGAAAGAAAAATAATGGAGCCTTTAAAGGAATTATCCACTTGTATAATTGATACAACTAATATGAAGCCAAAAGACCTTAAAGAAGAAATAAAGAAAATATATTCTTCTGGTGAAGATAATCCAAACTTAACAATATCTGTAGTATCTTTTGGATTTAAACATGGTATACTTGCTGATGCAGATTTAGTATTCGATGTAAGATTTCTTCCAAATCCCTATTATATTGAAGAATTAAGGTCTAAAACGGGTGATGATAAAGAAGTTAGAGACTATGTTATGAATTCTAAAATAAGTGAAGAATTTTATATAAAACTTTTAGATATGATTCATTTTTTAGTGCCTCAATATATAGAGGAAGGAAAACAACATTTAGTAATTGGTGTTGGATGTACAGGTGGAAGACATAGGTCAGTTACTATAACAAATCTTATAGCGGAGGATTTATCTAATAAAGGATATAGGGTTGTAAAGAAACACAGAGACTCTATGTTACGATAATGGAGGCAAACATGGCTAAATTACTTATTATTGTAGGAATTTTAGGTTGGATTGCATTAATTGTATCGTTATTTATATATAAGAAAGCAAAGAATGAAAAAGTAAAATTATTTCAAAGGTCTATTGTTGAAAATAGAGACCCAAATGTGGTTGTGATAGGTGGAGGTACTGGTCAGTCAGTATTTTTAAGAGGTCTTAAACATACTACACAGAATATAACTGCGATTGTTACTGTTGCTGATGATGGTGGAGGTTCAGGTGTACTGAGAGAAGACTTAGGGATGCTACCACCAGGAGATATAAGAAACTGTCTATTAGCACTTGCAAATATAGAACCAACAATGAATGAAGTCATGCAATATAGGTTTACAGAAGGACTTTTGAAAGGTCAGAGTTTTGGAAATCTATTTTTAGCTGCTATGAATGGATTATATGGAAACTTTGAAAAAGCTGTATATAAATTAAGTGAGATTTTTGCTATAACAGGAAGAGTTTTGCCAGTAACTTTAGAAGATGTAAACTTGGTCGCGAAATTGGAGAATGGCAACATAATAAATGGAGAATCTAGCATACCTAAAGAATCAAAAAGTCAGAAAAGCTCTATTGACAAAATTTTCTTAAATCCAAAAGATGTAAAACCATTAAAGGATGTTATTGCTTCTATTTATGATGCTGATATTATAATCATGGGTCCTGGAAGCCTATATACAAGTATAATACCAAATTTGCTTGTAGATGGGATTGTAGATGCAATTAAATCGTCTTTAGCTCCAAAAGTATATATATCAAATATAATGACTCAACCAGGCGAGACAGAAGGTTATAATGTATTAGAACATGTTGAGGCTATAGTAAAGCATACTGATGAAAATTTGATAGATTATGTAATAGCAAATAATGAGATATTACCTGAGGAAATGCTCAACTTATATAGACAAGATGGAGCAGAACAAGTTTTGCTAGATAAAAAGCAAAAAGATAAATTAAAAGATATGGGTATAAGAACTGTAGAAAAGAATTTAATTGAAATAAAAAATAATTATATAAGACATGATGCAAAGTATATATCTAACATAGTTATTGAGTTAGCCCTAAATCATAATTACAACAAAAGTTAGTAAAAAAGGATTTTAAAAAATTGTGTAGAAATCCTTATCATTATGTTAGTTTTAAGGAGTGAACATCGATGAGAGAAGAGGTTAGTGCTGGTGGTGTAGTCCTGTTTGGCAATACGATTCTTTTACTAAGGAAGTTCAATGGAGATTGGGTGCTACCCAAAGGAAAAGTAGAAGAAGGGGAAAATAACCAAGAGGCAGCATTACGTGAAGTAAGTGAAGAAACTGGAGTAAAGGCAGATATATTGAAATATTTAGGTGAAATACATTATACATTCAAAGAAAACTGGGATGAAAACAGAGCAGTTCATAAAACAGTTTTTTGGTATTTGATGCAAGCAAAGAATATGGATACTATTCCACAAAAAGAGGAAGGCTTTATTGATGCCAAATTTATCCATCTAGATAGAGTAGTAGACCTAGCTAGGTACGATGATGAAAAGGAGATAATAAAGGTTGCTTTACAAGAAATAAAAAAAAGGTTAAAGAAAAATTAGTTAATAGGTGATAGAGATGTCTTTTTCAACTGAAACCAAAAATGAACTAGCGAGAATTGTATCTGAGAATGAATGTTGTAATATAGCTGAATTATCAGCTTTAGTCAAATCAGGGGGAAGTATACAAATCGTTGGATATAAAAAGCTAAATCTAAAGATAACAACTGAATTAAATTCGATAGCCCGAAAAGTATTTAAGTTATTAAAAAAGAATTTTAATATTAATACTACAATCTCTGTAAATAAGAATCAAATGTTGAAGAGAAATAACAGTTATGTATTAATGGTAACGAGTGAAATGGGTTCAGAAATATTATTAAAAAAATTAGGTATACTTGAAGATAAAGAAGGATTTTTTACTATAAACAAAATCCCAGATAACTTAATTAAACACGAAGGGTGTAAAAGAGCTTTCATAAGAGGTGCTTTTCTTGGCGGAGGTTCTATAAGTGACCCAGAAAAGAACTATCATATGGAATTTGTGACTAACAATGAGGAGTTTGCAGATTCTTTAAAAGAACTTATAAACTCTTTAGGTTTTAATAGTAAAATTGTGGCTAGAAAAAATAATCATGTTGTTTATATTAAAGAAAGTGAGCAAATATCTGATTTGCTGAGTATTATAGGAGGACACCACGCTCTTTTAAGTCTCCAAAATACTAAAATAGTAAAAGAAATGAGAAATAATGTAAACAGGATAGTAAATTGTGAGACAGCTAACCTTTCTAAAACAGTAAATGCAGCAGTAAGACAAGTGGAAAATATTAAGTTCATACAAGAAACTATAGGAATTAGCAGTTTGCCAGAAAATCTACAAGAAATAGCTAAGATTAGAATTGAGTATGAGGACATGACTCTCAAAGAACTTGGAGAGATGTTAGAGCCACCAATAGGAAAATCTGGTGTAAATCATAGACTTAGAAAAATAGAGGAAATCGCGACAGATTTGAGAAAAAAATCGTTGTAATAAAATGAGGGGACAATCTCAGAATAAGTATTAATTTTTAACATATAATGGGATATGTTGAAGTTAATCCCTATTTTGAGATAAAAGTCTCTGTTTTTGTTTTAAGACATATATTTGTGGTAAAATTAAATTTATAAAACAGGAGGTGATTTAATGAACAAAGATTTTGCTCATCTTCATGTACATACTGAGTATAGTTTACTTGATGGATTTTCGAGGGTGAAAAAACTTATAAAAAGAGCTAAGGAGTTAAATATGAGCTCAATAGCTATCACTGACCATGGTTGTATGTTTGGTGTTATAGATTTCTACAAAACAGCTATGGAAGAAGGAATAAAGCCAATTATAGGGTGTGAAGTTTACACAGCTGCACGTGGGCTTAGAGATAAAGACCCAAACTATGATAAATATCAAGGACATTTAGTCCTATTAGCTAAAAATATAGAAGGTTATAAAAATTTAATAAAAATAGTTTCAACTTCATATGTAGAAGGCTTTTATTATAAGCCTAGAGTTGACATGGAAGAACTTAAAAGACACAATAAAGGGATTATAGCACTTTCTGCATGTCTTGCAGGAGATGTAGCACGTGCTTTAATGAATAGAAATTATGATAAGGCAAAACAATTTGCTATTGATTACAGAGATATATTTGGAGAAGAAAATTTCTTTTTGGAGATTCAAGACCATAATTTGCCTGAGCAAAAAGAAGTAAATTCTGGACTAGTGAAGTTATCAAAAGAGACTGGTATTCCACTGGTTGCAACTAATGATGTTCACTATGTAAATAAGGAAGATTCAAAGATACACGATGTACTTATGTGTATTCAAATGGGAAAAACATTAAATGACCCAAATAGAATGAGATTTGGTAGTGATGAGTTTTATTTGAAATCAAGAGAAGAAATGGAAGAACTATTTCCATATGCATTAGAAGCTATTGACAACACTACGAAAATAGCTGACATGTGTAATGTAGAGTTTGATTTTAATACTATACATCTTCCTAAGTATGATGTTCCAAAAGGATATACACCAGAAACTTACTTAAGGGAGTTATGTTTTAATGGATTAAAAGAGAGATATGATAGTCCTAGTGATGAGGTATTAGAGAGGTTAAATTATGAATTAGATGTAATTGAAAAAATGGGTTATGTGGAGTACTTCTTAATTGTATGGGATTTCATAAATTTCTCTAAAGAAAATAATATTATAGTAGGTCCAGGTAGAGGTAGTGCAGCAGGCTCAATAGTGGCTTATACACTTAAGATAACTGATATAGACCCAATAAAATATTCTCTCTTGTTTGAACGTTTTTTAAATCCAGAACGTATATCTATGCCAGATATAGATATAGACTTTTGTTATGAGAGAAGAGAAGAAGTTATAGATTATGTAAAGAGAAAATATGGTGATGACCATGTCGCACAAATAATAACTTTTGGGACAATGGGTGCAAAAGCTGCAATAAGAGATGTTGGTAGAGTGTTAGATATAGGCTACAATAAAGTTGACAAGATAGCTAAAGAAATTCCTTTTGCTTTAGGGATGACAATAGATAAAGCTCTAGATACAAATCCTAATCTTAAAGAATTGTATGACCAAGACCCTGAAACAAAAGAGATAATAAATATATCTAAACAGATAGAAGGAATGCTAAGACATGCTTCTACTCATGCAGCAGGAGTAGTTATATCAAAAAATCCTGTGGATGAGTATGTGCCTTTATATAAGCATCAAGATGCAATAACAACACAATTTACTATGACGACACTTGAAGAACTTGGTCTTTTAAAGATGGACTTTCTTGGATTAAGAACGCTGACAGTTATAAGAGATACTCTTGACCTAATAGAAAAAAATAGAGTTATAAAAAATTATACAGAAAAAATAGACTTTTCAAAGATGGATTATGATGACCCAAAGGTATATGAGATGCTTTCATCTGGAAATACATTAGGAGTATTCCAGTTGGAGAGTGCTGGTATGAGAAGCTTTATTAAGCAACTAAGACCAGATAACTTTGAAGATATTGTAGCGGGAATATCTCTATTTAGACCAGGTCCAATGGACTCTATACCTGCATATATAAAAAATAAAAGTAATCCAAAAGATGTAACATATCTACATGAAAAACTAAAGCCTATAATGGAAGTAACCTATGGTTGTTTGGTGTATCAAGAGCAAGTTATGCAGGTTGTTAGAGATTTGGGCGGTTATAGTTATGGTCGAAGTGACTTAGTTAGAAGAGCCATGAGTAAGAAAAAGATGGATGTAATGGAAGAAGAAAGACAGTATTTTATTCATGGTAAGTTTGATGAGGATGGTAACATAGAAATTGCAGGCTGCATAAGAAATGGTGTAGAAGAAGAAATAGCTAATAAAATATTTGATGATATGATAGACTTTGCTCGTTATGCATTTAATAAATCACATGCAGCAGCATATGGAGTTTTAGCATATGAGACAGCTTATCTAAAAACATATTATCCAGTTGAATTTATGGCAGCATTAATAACAAGTGTTATGGGAAATACTGACAAGGTAGTTGAGTATATAAGAGAATGTAAAGCATTAGAAATAGATGTATTACCTCCAGATATAAATAAAAGTTTTTCAAAGTTTTCAGTTGAAGGGAATAATATAAGGTTTGGCCTAGCTGCTGTAAAGAATGTTGGTGTAAACATAATAAACAACATAATTGATGAAAGAGAATCTAATGGATTATTTGTAGATTTAGTAGATTTAGTTAAAAGATTAGACCAAAAAGATACAAATAAAAGAGTAATAGAAAGTCTAATAAAATGTGGAGCTTTTGATAACATAAGTGAAAATAGAGCTAGCTTAATGGTTGGTTATGAAAGCTTATTAGAAAGTGTATCTATGGATAGAAAGAAAAATGTTCAAGGTCAAATTTCTCTATTTGATGCTTTTGGAGATAGTGAAGAAGATAATGATTTTCAACAGATATATAGTTTACCTAAAAGGCAAGAGTATGAGGAAAGAGAGAAACTTAACCTTGAAAAGGAAGTGCTGGGAATGTATGTAAGTGGACATCCTTTATCACAATTTGAAAAAGAGTTGCAAGAAAAGACATCTATAGATAATGGAAAATTAAATTCATTAAAAGAGGACGAAGAAGCATATATACAAATGAATGAAACAGATGCCATAATGGGCGGAATGATTGTGAATAAAACTATAAAAACTACAAAGAGAAATGAAATTATGGCATTTATTGAATTAGAAGATTTGTATGGTGCTATAGAAATAGTAGTTTTTCCTCAATTATTACAAAAATACAATGTCATTTTAAATGAAGATAATATAATCTATGTAAAAGGAACATTAAGTATAAAAGAAGGCGAAAATGCAAAACTTATAGCTAGAGAAATAAAAGATATAAACGATAGCACTGATTTTGCAACTAGAAGCTACAATTCAGGAAGAACTAAAAGTATACAAAACATTAAACCAGAAAGTGGTAAAAAATTGTATTTGAAAATAGATAGTATGTCTGACACAGATACAACCAATAATATTGTAGAAATAGCTAAACAACATCCAGGTAATGATAGTATATACCTATATCCTATGGATGAAAATATAAATGGTAAGCGCAAAGCGTATAAAATGACAGGGGTATTGACCTGTATATGCGATGAATTTATAAATAACTTAGAAAAGTTACTTCCTAAAGATAACATAAAAATAAAAGCTTAGTTTTTTGGATAAAAATCTAAATATATTATAATAATATGAAAAATATTGTCCGTTTTGTGATATAATATCACAAAATGGACATTTAAGGACATTTAATTTTTTTAGTCTTGATGGGATTGAAAAATGATATAGGGACAAAAAAAGTCCATTAACATACAATAACAATGATTATAATAAAAAATTGACATAAAATCCAAGGAGGTAAAAAATGAAAACTATAGGATTACTAACAAGTGGAGGAGATGCTCCAGGAATGAATGCTGCGATTAGAGCGGTTGTAAGGTCAGCAATATATTATGGATGCAAAGTATATGGAATCAATAGAGGATATAAGGGATTACTAGAGGAAGATTTAACTGAAATGAACTTATCTTCTGTTGGAGATATCATACACAGAGGAGGAACTATATTAAAATCTTCTAGATGTGAAGAATTTAAAACAGAAGAAGGTAGACTAAAAGCAGTAAAAATTCTTAAAAAGTATAAAATTGATTGTTTAGTTGTAATTGGTGGAGATGGCTCATTTACAGGAGCTCAAAAACTTAGTGACTTAGGATTTCCAGCTATAGGTATACCAGGAACTATAGACAATGATTTAGCATATACAGATTATACTATAGGATTTGATACTGCAATGAATACTATTATAGATGCTATAGGTAAGATAAGAGATACATCATCTTCTCATGAAAGAGTTAATATAGTTGAAGTAATGGGAAGACACTGTGGAGACTTAGCTCTATATGCAGGTCTTGCAGGGGGAGCTGAAACTATAATAGTACCAGAAGTAGAAATTAAAGTGGATGAAGTTGCTTTAAGACTAAAGACTACTCAAAAAAGAGGTAAGAGACATAGTATAATCGTTCTAGCAGAAGGAGTCGGAAGTGCTAGCGATTTAGAAAAAGAACTTAAAAAAGAGTCAGGAGCAGATTTAAGAGTAACTGTATTGGGTCATGTCCAAAGAGGAGGAAGCCCAACTGTATTTGATAGAATACTAGCAAGTAGACTTGGTGTAAGAGCAGTAGAATTATTACTAGATGGAAAATCAGCTAGAGTTGTAGGAATAAAAGAAAATAAGATAATTGATTTAGAAATAAGTGAAGCTTTAGCTCAAAAGAAAGTATTTGATAAAGAAGCTTATGAGATGGCAAAAATATTATCTATATAAGTTTTAGTATTAAAAATAAATCTGTGGAATAATATCTCAGGAGGAGCAAATATGTTAAATAATGTAAAGAAGACAAAAATTGTTTGTACACTAGGTCCAGCATCACAAAGTGAAGAGGTTTTAACTCAACTTATGCAAAATGGTCTAAATGTGTGTAGATTTAACTTTTCTCATGGTTCTCATGAAGAGCATAAGGAAAGAATAGATATGGCGAAAAAAGTTAGAGAAAAATTAAATAAGCCAGTTGCTATATTATTAGACACTAAAGGTCCAGAAATTAGAACAGGTAATTTTGAAGACCCAGAGGTACTTTTAGAAGAAGGACAAAAGTTTACTATAACTATGAAAGACGTTATGGGAACTAAAGAAATGTGTACAGTAAGCTATAAAGGACTTGCTGAAGACGTTAAAGCAGGAGATTCTATATTAATAGATGATGGTCTAGTTGGTTTAAGAGTAAAAGAAATAAATGGGGAAGATATAGTTTGTATTGTTGAAAACTCGGGAATAGTTAAAAATCATAAAGGAGTAAATGTACCTGGTGTTAAGATAAATTTACCAGCAATAACTCCTAAAGATATAAGCGATATAGAGTTTGGGATAGGTCAAGGTATAGATTATATAGCAGCTTCTTTTGTAAGAAAGGCATCTGATGTACTAGCGATAAGAGAAATACTAGAGAACAATAATGCAACTGATATACAAATAATATCTAAGATAGAAAACCAAGAAGGTGTAGAGAACCTAGACGAAATATTAAAGGTTTCTGATGGTATAATGGTAGCTAGAGGTGACTTAGGTGTTGAAATACCTACTGAAGAGATGCCAATAGTTCAAAAAATGATGATAAAAAAATGTAATGAATTAGCAAAACCAGTTGTAACTGCAACTCAAATGCTTGATTCTATGATAAGAAATCCAAGACCAACAAGAGCAGAAGTTACAGATGTTGCTAATGCTATATATGATGGAACAGATGCGATAATGTTATCTGGAGAAACTGCTGCTGGAAAATATCCTGTAGAAGCAGTAAAAATGATGGCTACAATAGCAAAAAGAACAGAAGAAACTTTAGATTATGATAGATTACTAAAGGAAAATGGTACTAACAATGTTACTGTAACAGATGCAATAAGTCATGCAACTTGTACAACAGCAGTAGATTTAAATGCATCAGCTATAATAACATCTACTTCTTCAGGATACACTGCTAGAATGGTATCTAAGTTTAGACCAAAATCTCCAATAATAGCCACTACAAATAATGAAAAGACTATGAATAAATTAGCTCTTACATGGGGAGTTTATCCAGTTAAATCTTCTGTTGCAGGAAATACAGATGAAGTTATAGAAAAAGCAATAGAAGCAGCTAGACAAGCAGATTATATAGATAATGGAGAATTAGTAGTTATAACTGCTGGAGTACCAGTAGGAGTAAGTGGAACTACTAACTTAATAAAGGTACATGTAATAAGTGAAGAAATTGTTCAAGGTATAGGTGTAGGTAATCAAACAGTTGAAGGTAAAGTTCGTATAGTAAAGAATGGTGAGACTTGTATAGATTTCAATGAAGGAGACATACTTGTTTCTACTACTACTGATGCTGAAATGAACAATTATATAGAGAAAGCAGGAGCTGTAGTAACGGAAAATGGTGGAATGACATCACATACAGCTATTGTAGGTATAAACTTAGATATACCAGTTATCGTGTCTGCTACAGATATAACAAATCTAGTAAAAGATGGAGATGTTGTAACTGTGGATGCATCAAGAGGTGTGGTATATAGAGGTTCAACTAGAGTTTTATAGGAAAAATAATAAATTTATTTATCAAGGGGCTTTATAAGCTCCTTTTTTTTTGGTAAAATAAAATATTGTAGCTTAGTAAAAAATATAGTTTAGTTAATAGCAATATTTTAATATAAATTTAAAGAAAAAAGTTTGTAAAGGTTTAAATATAATAGATTGATTGGAGGGTGATTTATGCTTTCGAAAAACGAGGTGTATATTGTAGATATAGTAGACATTGGACAAGGCGGAGTAGGAGTAGGAAAGTACAATGGTATTACAGTTTTTGTAGAGGGCGGATTAATACAAGATAAGGTCAAAGTTAGGATTAATAAATTAAAGAAAAATTATGCTGTAGGAGATATTGTTGAGATAATAGAAAAATCTCCATTTAGAGTAAAAAGAGTGTGTAATGATAATCTTAGGGATTGTGGAGGATGTCAGATACAGGATTTAGATTATAATAAGCAGCTTGAAATGAAAACGAATGAAGTTAAGCAAGTACTTACTAGAATAGGTAAGTTAGAAGATGTAGAAGTTCATGACACTATAGGAATGGAGAATCCATATAGATATAGAAATAAAGCACAATTTCCAATACAAAAGAATGATGGTGTCCCGATTATTGGTTTTTATAAAAAGAAGACTCATGATGTAATATCGACAGAAAAATGCGTAATACAACATGAGATAAATGACAAAATTGTTAAGATAATAAAAACATATATAAGAGCATATAAAGTGAGTATATATGATGAAAAGACTCATACAGGATTAATTAGACATTTGGTAACAAAAATAGGTTTTACAACTAAAGAAGTGATGGTTGTATTAGTGGCTAATGGAAATAAACTTCCATATCTTAAAGAATTAGCTTCTGTACTTAAGGAAAATATACCTGGTTTTAAAACTTTGGTTGTAAATGTAAATCAGAAAGATACAAATGCTATTTTGGGAAGAGAAAATATAGTTATTTATGGTGATGGTAAAATAAATGATTATATAGGCGACTTAATGTTTGAGATTTCACCATTATCATTTTTCCAAGTAAATCCTGTCCAAACCAAAGTATTATATGATAAAGCTCTTGAGTATGCAAATCTAAAGGATACTGATACTGTTTTTGATATCTACTGTGGTATAGGTACAATATCTTTATTTTTGGCACAAAAGGCTAAAAAAGTTTATGGTATAGAAATTATAGAAGACGCTATAAAGGATGCTAAGATAAATGCTAGATTAAACAACATACATAATGCAGAATTCTATGTTGGCAAGGCAGAAGAGGTTGTGCCTAAGATGTATAGTGAGGGTAAAACTGCCAATGTCGTAGTTGTAGACCCACCTAGAAAGGGATGTGACGAAAAAGTCCTAGAAACTATTGTTTCAATGAATCCTGAGAGAATAGTTTATGTTTCTTGTAATCCTTCTACTTTAGCGAGAGATTTAGATTATCTAAATATGCATGGATTTAAATGTGTTGAGGTTCAGCCTGTAGATATGTTCCCTCATTCTACGCATGTGGAAACTGTAGCTAAGATAGTCAAGAAATAGTAATATTTATATAGATGATATATTGTATTTGCCACTGTAATTTAATTTCGGTGGCAAATTTAGTTTATAAATTAAAATTTTAAAATGATAAATTAAGGAACAAAGCTCGTAATCTTATAAAATTTAAGAATGTAAGATATGCACTTTTAAAATGCAATATAGATTATTTTAATATAATATAGATAAATATGGATAGGAGAGAGTAAGAGACATGAAAGATGAGAACGTAAGTTATTTGGGATTGGGATTATGCTTTGGTGTTATTTTGGGTTTAATATTTAAAAATTTAGCTATTGGTCTATCTTTTGGGTTAGTTATAGGAGTAGTATTAGATAGCAATAAAAACAAAACTAAATAAAAAATATTTTAAAAATAAGTAAGATAATTAGAATATGAGTGCAGTTGTTTTTATTATGTTCATTTATTTTCTTAGTATTATACTATTAATATGTTAGATTTGCCACCAGTTCGATACTTTAACGATGTATTGGTGGCAAATTTATTGTCTATTAAGTAAAAATTTCCAGATGGGTTAGAAGCGTATTTGTGCTAAAACCAACTAAAACTTCCTTTATTATTTCTTTTTGAATAATACAAAGCATAATCGGACTGTTTATATAAAGACTGAAAGGTCTCTAAATTATTTTCTAATCTAGATATACCTATAGAGCAAGCGTTGCTACTAGAACACAATTCTAAAACCTTTTTTGCTTTATTTTCAACATCCTCTTTTGATTGATTGCCATATTCAAAAACAGCAAATTCATCTCCACCAAGTCTTCCGATAATAGCATCATTGATAAATACTTTAGTCAAAATTTCTGAAAAATGTATTAGTATCTCATCTCCTCGAATATGACCAAATATGTCGTTTACCTGTTTGAAATTATCCAAATCAAAAATGTAAAAGTAGCCATGTGAAACAGTTTCAAGCATTTCTTTTATATGTACTTCAAAAAAATGTCGATTATATAGTCCAGTCATGAGGTCTTTTTCTGATTTTTGCTTAAACTCATGTGCCATCGCTAATGCTTCTTGTGCTTTTTCAGCTATAGTTTTAGGATAATATTCATCTTTCATTTGGTCAAAATTTGGAATAGAATGGTGTACATGTATAAGTCTAATTATATCACCTGTAACTTTATATACTATTGTAAAGCGAGTATCCATTTCTATATAAACATCTTTTTCTAAATAATCTTTTTCTATAACCCAAAGAGTTCCATATACGATAAAAGTTTCATCTGTGACTTTGACACATGAATACCATTCATCTATAATTTTAAAGTCTATCTGTTCTGATTCTTTTTGGTCTTTTTTAAGATTCATGATAAATTCTTCTAATGATTCATAAAATTCATGTTTTCCTGTTCCAATTAATGTAAGGTTATCATCTAATAAGGAAATAATAAATTTAATACCTTCTTCTTCTGGATTTAAAACATAAATATGCCAAATCTTTTTTGATAAATCATTTAATGTTTTTTGTATTGTATTATCTTCCATGGATTACCCCCTTAAGATTTGCGGTTTATAGTTTTAGTGTATTATAAATTAAGCTATTATTACAATATTATAATATAGAACTAAATAAATTGCATCATATGTAAAGAGAAGTATGTTTTTTATAATGAAATTATTATAGTAAAGTAATCAATTTAATAGAAGTATTACATTTTAAAACTATGAAGAAAAATGGTAAATTAGATTTGAATTTAACTATGAAGAAATAAAATAAATCTAAATGCATTAGTGTTTTAATCTATACTTGAACATAAATAATCTTTATGATATGATGTCAATAATGATACTATGAAAGGAGTGCCTTGATGTCGGAGTTATATAATGGTAACCAACAATTAAATAGTTGGAGACGCATATATTCTGTATAAGCAGAATTTTTAAGTGTATTTTTGATACATTTAATTTGTGTGTCTTATTCTGCCTTTATAGATAACTGACATATGACAACAGATAGTATTTGAAATATATATTACTTTGTTAAACTATGGTGTAGTAGGCTTTAATCTGCTACGCTTTTATTAATTTTGCATAGTATTATTTTGGTTATAATTATGTTGAAATAGAAAGTATTAACTTTTCTAGTCCACAGGAGTTTTCTGTTTTTGTGCTGGTCAATACATGCACAGAAAAAGGCAGATATACCTGTGGGCTTTTTTTATATAAATTATAAAATATGGAGGTAGTTGAAATGAGTATAATTGAACTTAGGCAGCTGACTAAATCTTATAAAAGATTTGAGAAAGAAGCAGGGCTTATGGGAAGTGTAAAATCTTTATTTAACAGGAAATACACAGAGAAAACAGCTATATCATCATTTGATTTAAAAGTGGAGGAAGGAGAATTTGTTGGATTAATAGGTCAAAATGGAGCTGGTAAAACCACTCTTGTTAAGATGCTAACTGGTATTATTTCACCATCTTCTGGAGATATATCTGTTATGGGTTATTATCCTAATAAATTGGAAAATAGCTTTAAAAGACAGTACGCTATTGTTATGGGACAGAAAAGTCAATTATTCTTTGAATTGACACCAGCAGATACATTTCTTTTATTTAAAGAGTTATATGATATATCTGATGAAGAGTATAAAAGAAACTTGGATTACTTTATCGAATTATTTGATGTATCAGAGTATCTAAACGTTCAAGTTAGGACACTTTCTTTAGGGGAGAGAATGAAAATGGAATTAATAGTAGCCCTTCTACATAATCCTAAAATATTGTTCTTAGATGAGCCAACAATAGGTCTAGATGCAGTAGCACAAAAGCAAATTAGATATTTTCTAAAAGAAGTGAATGAAACAAAGGGAACTACTATTATACTTACTTCTCATTATATGGAGGATATTAAGAGTCTATGTAGTAGAAGTATTGTTGTAGAAAATAGTCATAAAATATATGATGGCTCTACAGAAGAATTGTTTAATCATTTCCAGAAATATAAAAAAATAACAGTTAGTTTCACTGATGAAGCTGATATTAAATTTCCTAAAGATTGTAAAATCATTGAGCAAACGAAGCATAAGATATCAGTAGTTATGCCAAAAGAAAGAGGAAATGAAACTGTTAAATGGATTTTTGATAATTATGATGTCAAGGACGTGATAATTGAAGAAGAAGATATAGGTAATATTGTAGAGAGAATATATAAGAAAGGAAGTGAGGAGTATCGTGAGTAACTACAATCAGGTATATTCTAGTCATTCAATGTTTTATAAATTTAAACAAAATATCCGAAGATATTATGAAGTAGCCAAAATTAATTTTAAAGTACAACTTATCTGGAGATTTGATGTAGTAGTTAATATGATGTTTACTATTATAAAAATTTTATTTGCTTATATCTTATGGAAAGCAGTTTTTGGTGAAAATAAAATAGTTTCTGGTTTTACATTTAATTCAATGTTGTCTTATTACATAATAAGCTCATTTTTATCAGGTATTGATATGTCAAAGAGTACTAGTGAAGAGATATGTAATCGTGTAAAACTAGGTACATTTTCAAAATATATGATTATTCCAATTAATGTTCAAAATTATTTTATTGCTAAAAATTTTGGAATGACATGTTTCTATTTTGTATTTAACATGATTTCTGCTTTTGTATGGATTTTCATATTTAAATTGGATTTTGCTTTTACATCTAATCCAGTTCAAATAGTAATTTCAATCTTAATGATTTTTTTAGGGCTTATTTTTATGATGCAACTCCATTTCTTTATTGGTATTTTGTCATTTAAATTTCTTGAGATTGGTTTTTTTAGAATGATAATTGAAAATATCTCTGAATTTGTTACAGGAACAATGATACCACTTATACTTTTACCAGAAGTTTTAGTAACAGTCATGAAGGTATTTCCATTTTATTATACAACATATTTACCATCTATGTTACTAATAGGAAGAAACAGCAATGAGGCAGTACAAGGCTTGATTATTATATCATTATGGGTTTTGTTCTTTTTTATAGTGAATAAAATCATGTATAAAAGAATGAGAACACTATTTGATGGGGTGGGTATATGATGAAAAAAAATTTTAAAATAATATTTATGTTATTAAGGATGAAATTATCAAAGATGATGGTATTTAGATTTGATTTTTTTGGAGCATTTTTTGTAGATAGTTCACTATTTATATTACAACTATTAATGTTTAATGGTATATATTCTCATATAGACTCAATAGGAGGTTGGCAACATGGAGAGATGTTAATATTTATAGGAACTTTTTCATTAATAAATGCAATAAATATGACAATTTTCTGTTTTGGTATTTATGATATTCCAAGGAAAATTCAAGAAGGAGAGTTAGATTATTATATTACAAAACCAATAGACCCACTATTTAGATTGACATTTGAAAACATTAATATTGGTTCATCTCCATTAATTTTGGCAAGTATACTTATAGTTTTATATGGGGTATCTGAATTAAATCCAAAAATAACTTATATCACAATAATAATGTATATCTGTATGGTATTATTGATGACATTGCTTTTCTATGATGTAGGTATTATACTTCGAACAGTTTCATTTTTTGTTATATCATCTTCTGCTATAATGAGACTAGAAGATAATTTATTACCAATGAACATGAAAATTCCTGGAGTAATATATGAAGGTGTTTTTAAATTATTATTCTATTTAATTTTACCATATGGAATTATGTCAACAATTCCAACTCAAATTTTATCAGGAACAATAACAATGAATGGATTGATATATTCAATCTTAATTGTATTCTTGTTTACATTATTTATGTGGAGATTTTGGAAGTTAGGTATGAAGCATTATAAAAGTGCAAGTAGTTAATAACTTTACAGCTTTGAGGTGATGAGAATTAAAAATATAGCAAATATTATTACTATTTTTAGAGTTATTTTATCAATAGTATTACTTAAAACAGAAGTATTCTCTAATTTATTTTTTATAATCTATATTGTTTGTGGCTTAAGTGACTTTTTAGATGGATATATAGCTAGAAGAATGAATCTAACAAGTGAATTTGGCTCAAGGCTTGATAGCATAGCAGATATATGTTTTGTAATCTCCACATCTGTTATTATGTTTCCCATAATAAATATACCAAAGTATATAGTGTTATGGGTAGTAGTAATTGCTATCATTCGTATTACATCAATAATTATAGTAATTTATAAATACAATACATTTTTTATATTACACACATATGGAAATAAAATATCTGGATTTATGTTGTTCTGTTTACCTTTATTTTATAATCTGGTTAACATAAGTTTGTTTACTAGTATTATTTGTATTGTAGCAAGTATCTCGGCTATTGAAGAAGTAATGATACATATATTTTCTAAAGAGTTGAAAAAAGATACTATATGAATGTTTATAAGTAAACAGGTTTCATGTGATACTAAACAATAAAAACAAGTGTTAGTGATTAAAATCGTAAAATGCTTGGAGTAAAGGTTAAGGAGTTATTTTTAGATATTATGATAACGTATAATAGCAAGATTAATTAAAAATCTATCCAAGTAATTAGATATAATCTTTATGGAGAAAGGAGGTCCTTTAATGTCTAATAGGTTGGATATAATTTTAAATATAAGCAATGCACAAGAGAATGACCTGAATGAGTGATATATCTTATTCAGAAAATCGGAAACAAGATAATCTTCATGCGAAGGATAATTTACTTGCACAAAGATTTAATTTGTTTTCTCTATTAAAATTTGCATTTCCCACTATTTTTATGATGGTTTTTATGGGATTATATACAATTGTTGATACTATATTCGTATCAAGATTTGTTAATACAAATGCTTTATCAGCAATTAATATTGTTTGTCCTATTATTAATATTATAGTTGGACTTGGAACGATGCTTGCTACTGGGGGGAGTGCTATAGTAGCTCGTAAGATGGGAAGCGGTGAGACTGATGAAGCAAATAAGGTTTTTACTTTAATTGTATTATCTGGAGTTGTACTTGGGATGATAATTACTGGTATTGGATTTGTATTTATGGATTATATTATTATATGGTTAGGAGCAAGTGAGATTTTGATTAAATATTGTCGCTCATATCTTCTTATTATTTTGATTTTCGCTTTTGCCAACATATTACAAGTATTATTTCAAAGTCTATTTGTGACAGCTGGAAAACCAAAGTTTGGATTATGGTTAGTAATAGGTGCAGGGTGTACTAATATAATTTTAGATTATGTGTTTATTGTTCCATTACAAATGGGTCTTGGTGGGGCAGCGCTTGCAACTGGTATAGGATATTTGATTCCTACTATTGCAGGGTTAGGTTTCTTTTCAAAAAGTAATGGGGTACTTAGATTTTGTATACCTAAAATAGATAAGAAAGTGTTGTTTGAGACTTGTTTTAATGGCTCATCTGAAATGGTAAGTCAATTATCCACAGCAGTTACCACTTTTTTATTTAATATTATAATGATGAAGTTGATTGGTGAAGATGGAGTTGCGGCTATTACAATAATTATTTATTCTCAGTTTCTCTTAACCTCAATTTATATAGGTTTTTCAATGGGAGTTGCTCCAATAATAAGCTATAATTATGGAAGTAGAAATAATATACAATTAAAATACATTTTTAAAATTTGTATGTTATTTATCTCAATAGCTTCTTTATTGGTGTTTGTGTTTTCTATGATATGTTCACCAAGTTTAGTAGAGATTTTTTCTCAAAGAGGAAGTAATGTTTATAAGATTGCAAGGTCTGGATTTTATATATTTTCTTTTAGTTTTATTTTTTGTGGATTCAATATTTTTACATCATCTATGTTTACAGCACTATCAAATGGAAAAATATCTGCAATACTATCTTTTTTACGTACATTTGGCTTTATAACTATAGGTTTGCTGATATTACCAAATATATTTGATATATATGGGATATGGCTAGCGGTACCAATTGCTGAGTTATTAACCTTATTTTTAACAGTTAGTTTTATATATAAATATAAGAATAAGTATAACTATATATAAATATAAGAATAATCATAGTTAACATATATCTTTTTAACTGTATATCATTTAGCCTAACCACCATGGGAGCTCCAAAATAAAGAGATTACATAACACTATTTAAAGCACCATGAGTAATAAAAACAACTGCTTTTTCTAATATTTTAAGTTATGGTGTAAAGGGATAAATATAAATTTTCTACTAACCCAAGGTAGGGTAGACATGTCCAGAAAAAGGTGAATTTATAAATAAAATTTTCATATATAGTAGGATGATACAATATTTTACTCATTTATCCTATATTCTTTAATTTGACATATTTATGAAACATCGAATTATACTGTGAAATATGCATTGACATGCATATAGTAAATAGTTTTCATTAATCGATAGAGATATATACTTGATTTTATTTAATTATTTGAATATACTTTAAGCAGAACATAGGGAGTGAGAGGGATGAAATAGACAAAAAATAAGAACTCTTTATAGGAGCGATTTTAAAATGGAGACATACTTTAATAAAAAAATATTACTCGTGGATGATGAAAAAGATATAATAGATTTAATTGAAGAAGTACTTATAAATGATGGTTTTAAAAATATTGTTAAAGTCTACAATGGTTTAGATGCTATTTCTTTATGTAAGACAGAATGCCCAGATGTCATTATTCTTGACATAATGTTACCAGATGTGGATGGAATAGAAGTGTGTAAAAAAATTAGGGAGTTCTCATACTGTTCAATTCTTTTTCTTTCATCAAAAGATGATGATATTGACAAAATACTTGGTCTTAGTAGTGGTGGGGATGATTATATAACGAAGCCATTTAGCCCAAGAGAGGTTGTATTTCGAGTTAAAGCTCAATTACGTAGACAACAATACCAAAGCATTATACCATCAGACGATGTATTTATTAAGTTAG
Source organism: Clostridioides sp. GD02377 (assembly GCF_045899875.1). NCBI lineage: Bacteria > Bacillati > Bacillota > Clostridia > Peptostreptococcales > Peptostreptococcaceae > Clostridioides > Clostridioides sp. GD02377. The sequence goes on along the minus strand of NZ_JBJODA010000011.1, from coordinate 145,936 downwards.
GGAATATTACTATAGATACAGAAGGAAGTCGTGTTTATAAAGATAGAAATGAAATTGAGTTAACTGGAAGAGAGTATCAACTTTTAAGTTATATGGCTCAAAATGTAAATAAAATTATAAGTAAAGAAAGATTATATGAACAAGTGTGGGGGGCATATAGTAGCATCTGTGATAATACAATTATGGTACATATACGTCATATAAGAGAAAAAATTGAAAATAATCCTTCAAATCCTAAAATACTTATAACAGTTAAAGGTCTAGGATATAAACTTGTAAATAGAGTTGATTAGAATGGATTTTAATATTAATAGGCACTTATTTATGAGTGCCTATTAATATTTGTATTCTAGTAATAGACTTTATAATCTAGTAGATTCTTATTTTTTAAGTTTCTTAGCAATGAAACTTCAGCCAAAAGATTAATACATGTATTGAAGTATTGATTAAACAATATTACAGATAGATTTATATTAATTGTTTTTCTATATTAAATACCTTATCAATCCAACCTTTATAAAATTTTTCTTCATGAGATACTAGTATGATACTTCCTTTAAACTGTTTCAAGGCATTTTGTAAAGCATCCTTTGTTTCTGCATCAAAATGGTTGGTTGGTTCATCTAGAATCAAAAAATTGCAAGGAGATAACATCATACAACACAATTTAACCTTAGATTGTTCACCACCACTTAGAGTAGATACACTTCTTGAAACATGCTCTTCTTTTACTCCACATTTAGCTAGGTGACGTCTAATCTCTTTTGTATTAAATTTTGGATACTTATCTGCCACTATTTGAAGTGGTGTTTTAGTAGGATTTTCCCATTTTAAATCTTGTTCATAATAACCAATTTTAACTTGTTCTGAAAACTTAAAACTTCCAGCGATACAAGGAATATCTTTAACTAATGTCTTTAACAAAGTTGATTTACCAATTCCATTAAATCCAGTTATAACTATTTTTTGACCTCCATCAACAGATAAATTTAGTTTTGGAAGCAAAGAATAGTAGTAGCCGACTTCAAGATTGGTAACTGTAAGAGCATTTTGAGCAGATATTTCAATCTCTGAAAATTGAACATTTGGTTTTCCTACAAAGCTAGGAGGAGCTATTCTTTCTATTTTATCCAATTGTTTTTGTCTTCCTCTTGCAATTTTTGAATTTACTCCAGCTTTATTTTTACGTATAAATGTTTCTTCTTTTTCTATTTTCTTTTGTTGTGCTTGATATCTTCTAATATAATCCTCTCTTAAATGCGATTTTTGTTTAAGAAACTCTGAGTATTTTCCATGATACTTCTTAATCATACCAAATTCTATATCAAGAATGCCTGTAGAGATTTTCTCTAAAAAGTCAAAATCATGGGAAACTACAATAAATGCTCCAGCAAATGTATTTAAATAACTTGAAAGCCACTCAACATGTTCTTTATCTAAAAAGTTTGTTGGCTCATCTAATAATAAAACTTCATGATTAGAAAGTAGTAGTTTCGCCAAGATTACTTTTGCTCTTTGCCCGCCACTAAGTTCTCCAACTACACGATTCATTCCTATTGAATCTAACCCAAGACCATTTGCTATTTTGTTAACTTCATTGTCTACAGAGTAGAAATTGTTTGCTATTAGTTGTTCTTGATATTCTGATGCCTTAATTAGTAGTTGTTCATTTCCAGACAGAGCACTCTCTTGATATAGCAAATTCATCTCTTTTTCTATTTTATAAAGCTCTTCAAATGCAGAGTGCAAATAGAGGGATATTGTTGTATCTCTATTAATTTCTGCATATTGGTCTAGATGACCAATTTTGATATTAGTTTGCCATTTAATTTCTCCTTCATCTGGAATAACTTCTCCTAATAAAATTTTGATTAAGGTACTTTTCCCTACACCATTTTGACCAACTATACCAATATGTTCACCTTTGAATAAATCAAAGTTAGCTTTCTCATACAGTGACTTATCCATAAAACCTTGTGATAAATTAGTTACTTTTAATAAACTCATAATTCAAACTCCTTTTCTTTTATTAAAAAATTTATGAAAATAAAAAAAGCAGAGGAAAGGCATTCTAAAATGCCGACCTCTGCTTTTGGAAAAACAAAAGGTCATAGACAAGCATTGTTGTCTATGACCAGAAAATCTATATATCTATCGGCAAATAGGCGATTTTAAATAAGCATAGCTAAAAAAACTATACTAACCTATATTTGCCGACGAAGATAGAAAGCTCTAAGCCTCCAGATTAACCTCTACACAACGCTTCATCGTATACATTTGTGTAGAGTTAAGTTTTCTAACAAGTTTAACTAATTCTATATAAATCATAATTATTCACATCCTAATCTTAATTCTAGTTTATTTATATTTAAACTGTACTTTGTACTTTTGGTATCATCTTATTTATTTAAAATATAATTTACTAATTATAACTTAAGTTATGTTATCATAATACATAGTTATAGTCAACAAGAAAATTATTTTCATGTAGTCACTTTGATAACATAATAAATTAAAATTTATATTATTAAGATGAAGGATAGTTTTAATTATAATAATTCTCCATATTTTTTTACAAATACCTTTTTTAATATAGTTACTAAAACCATATAAGATAAAATAGTAAAAATCAATCCAATAAAATATATACCTGGAAGTGGCATCATACCAATAGCATGACCAAGAGATGTATATGGTATAATAGTACCAATCACAATTCCCATTGTTGTAAAAAGAGTTAATTTCCATGAAGCTCGACTTTTAATAAATGGGATGTGTGGAGTTCTTATCATATGAATAACTAATGTCTGAGACCATAAAGATTCTACAAACCATCCAGCATGAAATAGAGATATAAACCCAAGCTGACCTATAGTATCTAAGCTATGAAAACTTCCACCAAATACATTTGGGCATACTACAAAATACATTAGTATATATGTTGTAATATCAAATACTGAACTAGTTGGACCAATCCAAGTCATAAATTTACTTATAGATGATGAATCCCATTTTCTTGGAATTTTTAGATAATCATCGTCTACATTATCCCATGGAATAGTTATACATGAAATATCATAAATTAAGTTTAATATTAAGAGTTGAATTGGTAACATTGGTAAAAATGGCAAGAATGCACTTGCTATTAATACAGAGAACATATTACCAAAATTAGAACTTGCAGTCATCTTTATATATTTTATTATATTTGCATATATTTTTCTTCCTTCAATAGCACCTTGCTCTAGTACCATAAGGTCTTTTTCAAGTAGTATAATATTTGCACATTCTTTAGCTATATCAACTGCGGTATCTACAGATATTCCAACATCAGATGCCTTCATAGCAGCAGCATCATTTATACCATCTCCCATAAATCCAACAATATGTCCATTTCTGCGAAGAGATTCAACTATACGAGATTTTTGTTCTGGAGAAAGCTTTGCAAATATACTTGTATGTTCTACCATTTTATCAAGATTTTTATCATCCAAGCCTTCTATATCTGAGCCAAGCAAGATATTTTCAATTTTGATGCCTACTTGTTTGCAAATACACTTTGTTACTGCATCGTTGTCGCCAGTTAGAACCTTTACATCAACTCCATTTTTAAGTAGAGCTTTTACTGCACTAGATGTACTTTCCTTTGGTGGGTCAAGGAATGCAAGATAACCTATTAAAACCATGTTACTTTCGTCAGAAACTGAAAATTCATCTATAGGTGAAGGATTGTTTTTCTGTGCAATTCCCAAAACTCTCATACCTTTATCATTGTATTTAGAAACTGTTGCAATAACTTCTTTACATATTTCATCTGTCATTAATTGAATCTCATCTTTATACTCAACATGAGTACAGATTGATAACATTTCTTCAATAGCACCTTTTGTGATAAGCTGAGTTTTTCCAAATTTATTTTTAACTACTACACTCATTCTTCTTCTATTAAAATCAAATGGAATTTCATCAATTTTTGTATAATCTCTCCAAAGTTCTTGCATACCATTATCATTTGCATGGTTAATAATAGCTATATCCATAAGATTTTTAAGTCCTGTTTGATGATAACTATTTAAAAATGCATGTCGAAGAATTCGTTTATCTTCTTTTCCATGAATATCAAGAGAATACTCTAAAACTACTTTGTCTTTAGTCAAAGTCCCAGTTTTATCAGTGCAAAGTATGTCCATAGCACCAAAGTTTTGTATAGAGCCTAAATCTTTAACAATAACTTTTTTCTTTGACATAGCAACTGCTCCTTTAGCAAGGTTAGCAGATACTAACATTGGTAACATCTCTGGTGTAAGTCCAACAGCTATTGAAAGTGCAAACAAAAAAGCTTCCATCCAATTACCTTTTGTAAAGCCATTTACAAAGAGAACTATTGGAACCATAATAAACATAAATCTTATAAGTAGCCATGAAACTGAGTTAACACCCTTTTCAAAACCTGTTACAGTTTTTTTGCTTGTTATTTGTTGAGCCATAGAACCAAATATAGTACAATCACCTACTGAAATAACAATAGCTATGGCTGAGCCACTAATTATGTTACTACCCATAAATGCAATATTATCTAAATCAAGTATGTTATTGGTAGTTCCTTTGTAGACATCAGAAAATTTTTCTATTGGCTCACTTTCTCCTGTAAGAGAAGATTGACTAACAAATAAATCTTTGCATTGTAATATACGTACATCAGCTGGAATCATATCACCAGCAGCGATATGAATAATATCTCCTACAACAACTTCTCTTAGTGGTATTTCTATTAATCCTTTAGAATCACGCATAACTGATATAGTGGTATTTACCATATCACTTAGGGCTTGTGCCGCTTTGCCAGAACGAGATTCTTGAATAAATTGTAGCAATCCACTTATAGTTACCATTGTCAATACGATAATGACTGTAGTTGCGTTTTTATCAGTTGGATTTGCTAAAATAACATCTGTGATAAAAGAAATTATAGCTAAAATAAGAAGTACAATAGTGAATGGGTTTATAAAAGCTTTGACAAATTTTTTTATCATTGAGTTACTAGATTTTTGAGTGATTTCATTACTACCATACTTGTTTCTCATTATATTAACCATTTTTTCAGAGTAACCACTATAAGAATTTCTATATTCATTTAATAAAATAGAGTCGTTCATTATAGCTGAATCAAGTATATCTTCTTTTGAAGTTGAATTACATGTAGTTTGTGTAATAAACTTTTTATTTAATTTTTTTATCATGTCTGAGACCTCCTTAAATATTTATCTATTTTTAAAATAAGGAAGTAAAGACATAAGCCTGTGACGAAAAACATCACTAGTTTTAAATTTATTAAAAATAGGGAGAAGAAATAAGACGTACAAAATAGTACAATTCTTCAAATAAGTGACTACTTCGCTCAACAGAGCTTATGTTATTACTACTTCCTGCGTCCATTCTTCTCACCTCCAAAATTCAAAATATATAAATCTAAAATAAGCATTAAAAAATCCCTTATCAAAGCATAAACAATGACAAGGGAATTAAACCTATAATAAAAACAACCAAGGCATAGAAAACCTAAGTATATTTATAATACAGTAAAATATTTAATCATCGTTCAAGCTTTAACTTCATAGGGCAATGAAATTGCATTAGATTATGCCTTGGAATCGACATAGACTGTTGACCTTCTCATAGTGTCTCCACTATTTTGCGGCAGCAACCCGTATCCCTATGGTAGCCTCACCTACCGAGATATTTAATTTATATGAGATTATAATACATAAAAAACTATTTGTCAATACATGAAAAACTACATACACAACCAATATATTATATTCTTTTGACAAAATTATTGTTCCAAATCTTGTATTTGTAGAATTACAATTACCTTTAATATATGCCTTTTTTAAACAAAGCTATATAAAAATTTATTTCTGATAAAATTGTATAATCTATGAATATAATTAAGGCTATTGGCTCCATAATTTTGATATAGTTTTACTATCTTTGTGAAATATTATAACCTGTAGAACTGGCTGAATACTATTGTTGAATTTTCAAGTATGTGCTAATATACATATATAATTGTTGGAAATAAAATAAATGCAAACTTTATATATGAAAGTATACATTTAAAGTAATCATTAAGGATATGTGTTTATATATGATTATATAAACAAGTATACTTTGAATATAATGTAATTAGTGGGATAGTAGTATTATTATGAAAATAATCACAAGTAATTTCAATAAAGACCTTTATAAAGGGGGGAATCAGGTTTGTGTCGATTAAAAGAATTGTTTTTATAATGTCTTTAATTAGCTGTATAGTATTTATGTGTCTCCCAATACAAGCAATTGCTACATCAGAAAAACGTGTTGTAAAAGTAGGTTTTTTTGAGTTCGAAGGGTATCATGAGTATAATGAAACTGGAAATAGAAGTGGGTATGGATATGAGTATCTTCATGAGATTGCAAAGCATACTGGCTGGACATATGAATATGTATCTGGTACATGGGAAGAATGTCAAGCTATGTTAGAAAATGGTCAGATTGATTTGCTTACATCTGCACAGTATACAAAAGAGCGTGCAGAAAGATTTGACTTCTCAGAATTGCCTATGGGAAGTAGTTATGCACGCATTACAGTAAAACGTGGAAATTCAAAATATTTACCAAATGATTATAAAAATTTTAATGGAATAGTGATTGGGCTACTTGATAGTAATAGTAGAAATGAAGATTTAAAAAAATTTGCAAACGAAAAGAATTTTAATTATACATCTAAATATTTCAAGAACCAAGAAGAATTAGAAAGTGCATTGGAAAATGGAAAAGTAGATGCTATATTAACTAGTAGCTTAAGAAAGGCTAAAAATGAAAGTGTAATTGCTCAATTTTCTCCTTCTTCATTTTATTGTATTGTAAAAAAAGGTAATACTCAACTATTACAAGAAGTTAATAACGCTCTAGAAGATATAGAAATGGATAATCCTGCATATAAGTTTAATTTGTACAGTAAGTATTATCAATCTAGTAATCAAAATGAGTTTATTCTTTCTAAAGAGGAACATAATTATCTAAAAAGAAATAATAGTATACGTGTAGTTAGCATGCCAGAATCATATCCACTATCGTATTTAGACAATGGAAAATTTAATGGTATAATATCAGACATGTTTAATTTAATTGTTAAAGACCTTGGTTTGAATATAAATTATATAGAAACCAACTCATATAAAGACTCAATTAATATGTTAAAAGAGGGAAAAGCAGATGTAATATGCTTTTTTAATTCTGATTATGGATGGGCAGAACAGAATGGAATAAAAATTACATCTCCTTATATGGAATTGAATTACAGTGCAATAACTAAGAATTATAGGAATACTGAATTTAATGATATTGCTGTTGTAGATAATGATAAATTTAATGATGAGTATATCAAAAAACGTTATGAGAAAGCAAAGATTAAAAGTTATAAATCTGAAAACTTAGCTATAAATGCAGTAGAAAGAGGCGATGCAGATGTAGCATTTATAAATACATATTCTGCTGAAAATTATATACAAAAAGATTATAATAATTTAAAAGCAATTTTAGTTACTGATTATAAAACCAATATATCTTTAGGTGTTAACCAAGATACAAATCAAGTATTATATTCTATTTTGGATAAAAGAATAAATTCACTTAATAAGGATGAGTGTTCTGAAATTATTGCAAAGCATACAATGTTTCAAAATTATGATACTAGTTTGTCTCAATTTGTACATCAGCATCCAGTTCAGACAGTTTTAGTTTCTTTTTGCTTTTTCTTAATTATAATAGCAGTGCTTTTTTATATAATTGCAATTAATAGAAGACACTCAGTACATATTTTTGATTTAGCATTTAAAGATACAATTAATGGAATTTGGAACTATAACGGATTTGAAAAAGAAACAACAAAAATTTTAGAGAAACATAAAGAGAAGTATTATGCATTGGTTGCTTTTGATATAAAGAAATTTGCTGTGATAAATGAGAATTATGGTAGAGATTCTGGAGATATAATCATAAAAGAAATAGTTTCAGTTTTAAAAAGAATTATAGGTGATACAGCCTTATTAGCTCATGTAAAAGCAGACCATTTCCTTTTTCTTTTACCATATGAGTTTAAAAAGGATTTGGAACTAGTTCTTAACAATATAAATGAAAATATATCATATTTTGAAGTGAAAGGTTTTAGTATTAAAGTCAAACCTAACTTTGGAGTATACAATATTGAAACTGAGAATATTCCTGTAACTAAGGCGATAGATTATGCCGAAATTGCTAGAAGAAAATCAAAGGAAAGTAAATATTCTATAGTCTATTTTGATGAGTCACTTAGAGAAAATCTTAGAAAAGAAAAAGAGATTGTTGATAGGATAGATTATGCATTAGAAAATGAGGAGTTCCAAGTTTATTATCAACCTAAATTTGATATGAGAACAAATAAAATTATTGGAGCAGAAGCACTTGTTAGGTGGAATCATAAAGAGCTTGGTTTTATGAATCCAGGAGAATTTATTCCTATACTTGAAAAGAGTGGTGGAATTATAGATGTTGATTTTTTTGTATTGGATAAAGTATGTAGATTGACTCGTTTTTGGATGGATTCTGGAATTAAACCAATTTCAATTTCTGTAAATCAATCAAGAGCACATTTTCAAAGAAAAGATTATATAAATAGATTACAAAATATACTTGTTAAATATAATATACCTAGAAATATAATTGAACTTGAGATAACTGAAAGTTTGTTTGAAAATGATAGTATATCAAATGATATGATAAAAAAGATTAAAGAGCTTGGATTTTTTATTTCTGTTGATGACTTTGGTTCAGGTTACTCTTCTTTGAATCTTCTAAATCAGGTTTCTGTAGACATTCTAAAAATAGATAAATCTCTATTAGATAACTCTAAAGGAGAAGGGAAGATTATAAGTAAAGTAGTTGAAATGGCAAATGACTTAGGGTTAGAAGTGATTTGTGAAGGTGTTGAAAATATAGAACAGGCAGAGTTTTTAATGAGTATTAATTGTTATTATGCACAGGGGTATTTGTATGCTAAACCTATGCCAAAGGATATGTTTGTTCAGAAGGTGGAGAAGTCTAAAGATATATAGAAATTGTATAAGTATTTAAGTTGTTATAGTAGTATATTAAAGATTATAATAAATAAAATATTTGTGTATGACATATATAAATGAATGAAAAAGTTAAATGTATAGTAAAGGCACTTCATAAATTATGAAGTGCTTTTTATTATTGTAAAAATAAGTAATATATTATGAATAACAAAAATAATAACATTAATTAAATCTTAGATAATCTTAGGTATAATATATGATTTACTTTGAAAAAACTTCAATTTTAAGGTGAAATAATATGATTGTATTAAATTTTATTGAAATAATAAAAATTATTTACTTAATATAACTTATTAGTTAGAATTATACTAAATAATTAAGGAGGTGAGTAGCGATAGATGAGATAGATTTAAAAATAATTAATTCTCTAAAGAAGAATAGTAGAGCCTCAACTTCTGAAATAAGCAGGCAAGTCAATTTATCAATACCAGCAGTATCAGAACGCATAAAGAAAATTGAGCAGTCAAATATAATTCAAAAGTATACTATCCAAATCAATCGAGAAAAAACAAAATATAAACTTTTAGCTTTTATATTTATCAATACTGATTTATCTGAAAGTATGGAAGATTTTAAGCAAACTATATTGAAACATGAGACTGTATTGGAGTGTCATCATATTTCAGGAGAGTATGATTATTTGATAAAAGTATTAGCAGAAGATACAAGTGACCTTGAAGAATTTATATCTGTTACATTAAAAAGAATCAAGGGAATTCAGAAAGCTAATACAACTATTGTTCTATCTACAATTAAAGAAGAAATTAATACATGTAAAAATATTTTTTAAATATATTAGCAGCTAAATATTAAGTATATTACTTATCTTTATTTTAACTAAACTTTAGGAGGAAAATATAATATGAAAATTTTAGTTTTTTTAGCAAAAGGTTTTGAAACTATGGAATTTAGCGTATTTATAGATGTTATGGGATGGGCTCGTAATGATTATGATTGTGATATCGATGTAGTAACTTGTGGCTTTAAAAAGAAGGTTATAAGTACGTTTAATATTCCAATACTTGTTGATAAGACCATAGAAGAAGTATGTGTTGATGATTATGATGCTCTTGCTATTCCTGGAGGCTTTGAAGAGTTTGGATTTTATGAAGAAGCATATGACATGTCTTTTTTAAACTTAATAAGAGAGTTTGATTCAAAAGAAAAGATAATTGCGTCTATTTGTGTGGCGGCATTACCAGTTGGTAAAAGTGGGGTTTTAAAAAATCGTAAAGCTACTACATATCATTTGAAAAATGGTCAAAGGCAAAGACAGTTAAGCGAGTTTGATGTAAATGTAATTAATGAACCAATTGTTGTAGATAAAAATATTATAACTTCATATTGTCCAGAAACTGCTCCACATGTAGCTTTTAAACTTTTGGAAATGTTGACATCCAGAGAACAAATGGAGATTGTTAAACTAGCTATGGGATTTAAACTATAATGAGCTATAGATGTTCTAAGTAATCAGAACCCCAATCACACATACAATCTAGAATTGGAATAATACTCTTTCCAAAATCCGATAGTGAATATTCTACTTTTGGAGGAACAATAGGATAAACAACTCTGATAATTAAACCATCTGCTTCTAATTCACGTAGCTGTTGAGTTAACATTTTAGGAGTTGCTTTAGGAATTAATTTTCTTAGTTCATTAAATCTCAATATAGTGTCTTTAAGATGCCAAAGTATAAGTGTCTTGTATTTACCACCAATCAATGCGAGTGTTGCTTCTATTGGACAACTGTATTCACTAGAACATTTTTTCATTTTTAAGCTCCTTTCATATATTTTAAAGTATCTTTTTAGGTACTATATTACAAAAAAGTGCATTATTGTAATATAAAACTATAGTGATAAAATTATAGCATAGGTTAAATGAATCATCAACTTGACCTAATAAAATGATGGGAGGTAATTAAATGAATTTTGTTGAACTTGCAAAAAAAAGATATTCTTGTCGTAATTATCAAAATAGAAAGGTCGAAAAAGAAAAACTTGAGAAAATTTTAGATATTGCGAGAATAGCTCCAACTGGTGGTAATCGTCAACCTCAAAGATTAATTGTTATTCAAGAAAAGGAAGGGCTAAATAAACTTTCGAAGGCTGCTAATATATATGATGCACCATTAGCTATTATCGTGTGTGGAGATAAGGAAAAAGTTTGGACAAGACCTTTTGATGGGAAACAACTTACAGATATTGATACAAGCATAGTCACTGACCACATGATGTTACAGGCAACTGAACTTGGATTAGGAAGTGTTTGGGTGTGCTATTTTAATCCAGATGTAATTAGAGAAGAGTTTAGCATGCCAGATAATTTAGAACCAGTAAATATATTATTGATAGGATATGAGTCTAAGACACCAGAAAGTCCAGATAGACATGAAAAAACTCGTGTCCCTTTAAGTGAAATAGTTTCTTATGAAACTCTTTAATCAAAAATTAAGTTATTTACATATAAATGTCATAAAATAGTCACTATAAGTAAAGTTCTAAATAAGTAATATTTTCATGAAATTAACTTTAGTGGAGTATATTTAGTTTTAATAAAAGATATACTTCACGAATTTATTTGTTTAAAATATTTGATATTGTGCTATTGATATTTTGCAATTGTACACTAAGTTAAGATAGCAATTTATATTAAGAAAAAAGTTTTTGCATAGGTTATAATACTTAAAAGGAGATGATGGAGTTGAAAACAAATACAGATGTGATTATGGAAATCATTGATTATATAGAAGAAAATCTTACAGAAAATCTAAATTTAGATAAAATAGCTGATATTGCTAATTATTCAAAATATCATTTACACAGAATGTTTACAAATATTGTAGGATGTACTATTCATCAATACATACAAAGAAGGAGACTTACTGAAGCAGCTAGACAACTTATATTTACAGATAAATATATTATAGACATAGCTATTACAGTAGGATATTCTACACATCAATCATTTACACTGGCATTTAGAAACTTATACAAAGAGTCTCCACAAGTATATAGAAATAAAGATGAGTTTTATCCTATACAACAGAGATTTGTTTTAAATCTAAATCATCAAATCCAAAATGCAAAATGTATGTCTTATACAAGTATTAACTATAAACAAAGAAGAGATGAAATCAATTCTTATCTTAACTTTAACATTAATTGTGAGGTGAAAGTAGCATGAGTTTAGTACCACATGTAATTGAACAAACTGGTCAAGGGGAAAGGTCTTATGATATATATTCGAGATTATTAAAAGATAGAATTATATTTATAGGAGAAGAAATTAATGATGATATTGCAAGTCTAGTAGTAGCTCAATTACTGTTTTTAGAATCAGAGGACCCAGATTCAGATATAATTATATATATAAATAGTCCTGGAGGCTCTGTTACAGCAGGATTCGCTATATATGATACGATGCATTATGTAAAATGTGATGTATCAACTATTTGTATTGGTATGGCTGCAAGTATGAGTGCTTTTTTACTTGCAGGAGGGACAAATGGAAAAAGATGTGCTTTACCCAATGCAGAGATTATGATTCATCAGCCAATGGGTGGAGCTAAAGGTCAAGCAACCGATGTAAAAATAGCAGTAGATCATATGTTGAAAACAAAAGAAAAATTGGATGGAATTCTTTCTAAAAATACAGGAAAATCAATAGAAGATATTAGAATAGATACAGACAGAGATAATTTTATGACTGCACTAGAGGCTAAAGAATATGGGCTAATTGATTATATAATGAATAAAGAAGAGTAGAAAATTTATTTCAGAATCCAATCTACAATATATAGATAATGAAAAATAACCATGTTTAGATAAACTTGGTTATTTTTTATTTCAAAAAGAAAAGTTTCTTGGAATTATAACCATATTTTTTAATCAACCAACAATAGACCAAAATGGTTTTGAATTTCTCCTTTTTCTCTTAAGGTATTTATTTCTAGCCCATTTGACCTTACTGTAGCAAATACATCAATGCCACAAGCTTCCATTGATGGAGCTGTTTTGTTAGGAAAATTACAAGTAGTAGGGTTACACTTAGCACACATTGTACAAGGTCCACTTCCAAAAGCAATTACTTTATAATATCCATCTAAAAACATTTCTCTTGCAAGTTTGACAGCTAAAGGAGTAACAATACTCATTTCATGACATCTAAATAGAATAGCCTTGTCATAACAATCTATTATTGCTTGTGTTTGCTGATAGGTTGGAACATTAGGTGGACAACAATGGCTATGACCAAATGTGTTACAACCAAATTGACACTTGTAAATCGTCCATGCTGCTGTAAGAATAGTTTTAGGGTCTATTGAAATAGCGATATCAGCTCCATTAGATTTTAATACCTCAAAGTATTTTTTCATAATTTGCCTCCCATAAAAATTAGTTTGATTTTTTATTATAAATGAATAAATAAATTTAACGATTTCTTATATTTATGATAGCTCAAAAATATATATCAAACAAATCAAAGTATTAGAATTCTGAATTAAATAAAAATGAACTATAGATATGCTGGATAAATAAAGTTATATACTATTTTTTTGTCGTTAAAAGTTTATGAAATTTCAATAACAAATTGATGATAAATACCATATATTACTTATGTCTGTAATATATAGAAGACAAAGGAGTTGTACATTATGATTACAATAAGTTTGTGCATGATTGTTAAGAATGAAGAAGAAGTTATAGGAAGATGTTTAGAGTGTGTAAAAGATATCGTAGATGAAATTATAGTTGTAGATACTGGTTCTACAGATTCCACAAAAGAAATAGTCTCAAAATATACAGACAAAGTATTCGATTTTGAATGGATAGATGATTTCTCTGCTGCAAGAAATTTTTCATTTTCTAAAGCTTCTAAAGACTATATAATGTGGCTTGATGCAGATGACATAATTTTAGAAGATGATAGAAAAAATTTATTAAAAATTAAGGAAAGCTTAGATACTTCTATTGATATTGTAATGGCAAAATACAATGTTTCTTTTGATGAAAATGGCAAACCAACTTTATCATATTATAGAGAACGATTATTTAAGAGAAGTTCTAATTACAGATGGGTTGACCCTATTCACGAAGTAATACCTCTTGTTGGAAAACTATTTTATTCTGACATTGCAATATCTCATAAAAAACTACACAGACAGGACCCTCTAAGAAATCTTAGAATATTTGAAAAAATGATTTCAGAAGGTAGAGTATTAGAGCCAAGACATCAATTTTATTACTCAAGAGAACTTTATTATAATGCGAGGTATGAGGAAGCAATAGCAGGTTTTACTAAGTTCTTAGACTCATCTAGAGGTTGGATTGAGGATTGTATCAGTGCTTGCAGAGATTTAGCCACATGTTATTACTTAATTAATGATGAAAAAAATGCCTTATATTCTTTATTTAGAAGTTTTGAATTTGATGAGCCAAGAGCAGAAGTTTGCTGTGATGTAGGAAAGCATATGTTTGATAGACAAAAATATAAAGAGTCTGCTTTTTGGTATAAGGTAGCATTAACAAGAGATAAAGATGATATTAATGGAGGATTTAAATCAAATGATTGTTATGGATATATACCATATATACAATTGAGTGTTTGTTATGACAGATTAGGAGAAGCAGATAAAGCTATTTATTATCATGAAAAAGCAAAAGAAATCAAACCTAATGATAGCGCTATTTTGCATAATGAAACCTATTTTAGTAAACTTAAAAAATAATTGATAAGTCACAATAATACTAATTTTGACATATTATATAAAGAGCTTAAAAGCTCAAATATATTAGGAGGTGCTTTTAATAATGAGTAGAAATAAATATTTTGGCCCATTTGATGACAATGATTGCGACAATAATAGCTATGATGATTGCAATGGTGGTCATGATAATTTTAATAGTTGTGATTGTCACCATGGATGTCCGCCATCATGTGTAGGGCCAACCGGTCCGATGGGTCCAAGGGGTAGAACTGGAGCGACAGGTCCAACAGGTCCGACAGGTCCAAGAGGTCCAGGAGTAGGAGCAACAGGTCCAACAGGTCCAACAGGCCCAACAGGAAATACAGGAGTAACAGGGAATACAGGAGCAACAGGATTAAGAGGTCCAACAGGAGCAACAGGATTTGGAGTAACAGGTCCAACAGGAGTAACAGGAGCAACAGGAAATACAGGAGCAGATGGAGTAACAGGCCCAACAGGTCCAACAGGAGTAACAGGAGCAAATGGAATAACAGGTCCAACAGGAGCAACAGGAGCGACAGGAATAGGAATAACAGGTCCAACAGGTCCAACAGGAACAACAGGAGCAAATGGAGCAGCTGGAGGGACAGGTGCAGCTGGAGGGACAGGTGCAGCTGGAGCAACAGGAGCAACAGGAACACCTGGAACAACAGGTCCAACAGGTCCAACAGGTCCAACAGGAGCAAACGGATTAGCAGGTCCAACAGGTCCAACAGGAGCAACAGGAACACCTGGGGCAACAGGGATAACAGGTCCAACAGGAGCAACAGGAGATACAGGAGCAGATGGAGTAACAGGTCCAACAGGAGCAACAGGAGCAACAGGATTTGGAATAACAGGTCCAACAGGTCCAACAGGGGCAACAGGAATAGGAGTAACAGGAGCAACAGGTCTAATTGGTCCAACAGGAGCAACAGGAGCACCTGGAATAACAGGTCCAACAGGAGCGACAGGAGCAACAGGAATAGGAATAACAGGTCCAACAGGAGCAACAGGGGCAACAGGAGTAGACGGAGTAACAGGCCCAACAGGAGCGACAGGGGCAACAGGAGCAGATGGAGCAACTGGAGTAACAGGGGCGACAGGAGTAACAGGAATAGGAATAACAGGTCCAACAGGTCCAACAGGCCCAACAGGAGTAGGAGTAACAGGAGCAACAGGTCTAATTGGTCCAACAGGGGTAACAGGAGATACAGGAGCAACAGGTCCAACAGGCCCAACAGGAAATACAGGAGCAGCAGGTCTAATTGGTCCAACAGGAGCAACAGGAAATACAGGAGCAGATGGAGCAACAGGTCCAACAGGCCCAACAGGAGCAACAGGAAATACAGGAGCAGATGGATTAGTAGGTCCAACAGGAGCAACAGGAGCAACAGGAATAGGGATAACAGGTCCAACAGGAAATACAGGAGCAACAGGAGTAGGAATAACAGGAGCAACAGGGGCAACAGGGGCGACAGGTCCAACAGGGGCAGATGGATTAGTAGGTCCAACAGGAGCAACAGGAAATACAGGAGCAGATGGAGTAGCAGGAGCAACAGGAGCAACAGGAAACACAGGAGCAGATGGAGCAACAGGTCCAACAGGAGCAACAGGAAACACAGGAGCAGATGGATTAGTAGGTCCAACAGGAGCAACAGGAGCAACAGGAATAGGGATAACAGGTCCAACAGGAAATACAGGAGCAACAGGAGTAGGAATAACAGGAGCAACAGGGGCAACAGGGGCGACAGGTCCAACAGGGGCAGATGGATTAGTAGGTCCAACAGGAGCAACAGGAAATACAGGAGCAGATGGAGTAGCAGGCCCAACAGGAGCAACAGGAGCAACAGGAAACACAGGAGCAGATGGAGCAACAGGTCCAACAGGAGCAACAGGAAACACAGGAGCAGATGGATTAGTAGGTCCAACAGGAGCAACAGGGGCAACAGGAGTAAATGGAGCAACAGGAGCAACAGGTCCAACAGGGGCAACAGGAAATACAGGAGCAGATGGAGCAACAGGTCCAACAGGAGCAACAGGAAATACAGGAGCAGATGGATTAGTAGGTCCAACAGGAGCAACAGGGGCAACAGGAGTAAATGGAGCAACAGGAGCAACAGGTCCAACAGGAAATACAGGAGTAACAGGAAATACAGGAATAGCAGGAGCTAGTGCAATAATACCTTTTACATCAGGTATACCACTATCACTTACAACTATAGCTGGCGGATTAGTAGGTACACCAGGATTTGTTGGTTTTGGTAGTTCAGCTCCAGGTTTAAGTATAGTTGGTGGAGTAATAGACCTTACAAATGCAGCAGGAACATTGACTAACTTTGCATTCTCAATGCCAAGAGCTGGAACAATAACATCTATTTCAGCTTTCTTTAGTACAACAGCAGCACTTTCAATTGTTGGTTCAACAGTTACAATTACAGCAACACTTTACCAATCAACTGCACCAAATAACTCATTTACAGCTGTGCCAGGAGCAACAGTTACACTGGCTCCTCCTCTTACAGGTATATTATCAATTGGTTCAATTTCTAGTGGAATTACAACTGGATTAAATATAGCAGTAACAGCAGAAACACGATTCTTACTAGTATTTACTGCAACAGCTTCAGGACTTTCATTAGTTAATACTGTAGCAGGATATGCAAGTGCAGGAATTTCAATAAATTAGATTAGACAATTAAAAAAAGGCTTCTAGTATCTTATGGATATTAGAAGCTTTCTTAATATTAATTGATAAGCATAATGGAAAGTACTATTATATAATATAAAATAATAACATTAAACTTGAAAGATAAAATTGTCTAGGGGGGATATTATGAAAAATAAAATTGAAATATTAATGAATAACTTTGTAAAAGATTATTGTAAATCAAATAATATAACTACAAAATGGCAAGAACTTTTATTTGCTTATGCATCTGCTGAAGATGATATGTTTCAGAAATTAAAAAGTGTTGTAGGAACATCTCATGCAATGCCAAAAGACTTTCTGAAAGATGGTAAAACTATAATTACATATTTTATACCTTTTGATGAAAGTGTAAATGATAGTAACATTGAGGGATTTGAATGTTCAGAAATTTGGGCAAAAGCATATATA
The DNA here is from genome assembly GCF_045899875.1 of Clostridioides sp. GD02377. NCBI lineage: Bacteria > Bacillati > Bacillota > Clostridia > Peptostreptococcales > Peptostreptococcaceae > Clostridioides > Clostridioides sp. GD02377. The sequence continues at coordinate 127,923 of NZ_JBJODA010000011.1, read as the reverse complement.
GAAACTAATAGATTAATTTCAGATTTGAATAATTTTTTATGTGAAGAGCTAGAAAAGATAGGATTTAGTTCATATGCTATTCCTGGGTCATATAATTTTGATAACAACAAATTAGTTAGTGATTGGTCACAAAGACATATCGCATTCATAGCAGGTCTGGGAACCTTTGGATTAAATAATATGCTTATTACAGAAAAAGGGTGTTGTGGAAGGATAGGAAGTATAATGACAAGTTTAGAGTTAGAACCAACTAAAAGACCAGAACAAGAATACTGTTTATATAAAAAAAATAAAAGTTGCAAAAAGTGTGTAAGTAAATGTGTAAAAGGAGCCTTAAAAGAAGATGGGTTTGATAGAAATCAGTGTTATGAGATGTGCATGTTAAATGAAGCTAAGTATTCTTATATAGGTGGATGTGACATTTGTGGAAAATGTATAGTTGGAGTTCCTTGTTCAGTAATAAGTCCATCAAGATAAAGATTTAATATCGATTAAAGATTCTGATTATATGTGTAATGAGTCGTAAAGATAGAAAAAATATAAAATATAAATAAAGAATTTGTAATGATTGACAACCATTTATGCTATTGATAGACTTGTATGTATCGTTGTGACATGTAAGGAGGGGTGAGAATTTATGTTTGATTTAATCTTTATTTTTGCATAGCAAGGGCTATTGCAAATATAAAATTTAATATATAAATAGCCCTTTGCTATTCCTAATAAAAAATTAATATTTAATAGGAGAGCAAAAATGAGCTATAAAAAAGCAATACATATATTACCAGAGGAATTACTCAAATTGATACAAGAATATGTAGATGGAGAATATATATATATTCCTAGAAAATATAATAATAAAAAAGAATGGGGAAGTAATACATCTACTCGTGAGGAGTTATCAATTAGAAATATGCAAATTTACGAAGATTATCAAGTTGGATATGATTTGAAATATTTATCAGAAAAATATTATCTATCTTTGAAAAGCATTCAAAGAATTGTATTACAAGAGAAAAAGAAAAGATAGTTAAGAGTGAGTCAGTGTAATTTTATAATTATACTGACTCATTTTCTTTTGGTAAAAGTGTTTGAGGTATAGTTTCTTTTAGGTGGATGTTATAATTTAATTAATTTCAATAACTTATACAATTAGGTAACAAAGTTAGTTGTAAAGTACTTAATAAGAAGTAATAGTCTTTTGTATAAGCGAAATTAAAATTTATTAAAATTAGGAGGTCTTGTTTTGAGAAAAATACTTGATTATATTCCACCTTTTCATAACTTTCTATTAGATTAGTAATATTAATAGAAAGGAAATTTTGTTTATGCAAGAAATAATTTGGGAAGTAGAATATACTTCCCAGCTACCTGTAATTAGGTATTGTAAAAAATGTGGAAAAAAGACTGAATATATTTGTTCAGATTTATTTAGAGTTAATGCTCAACATAAATATTTAGATATATGGTTAATATATAAGTGTTCAAATTGTGATTCAACATGGAACTCAACTATATATTCTCGTGTTAATCCAAAAAGCTTGAATCCAGAAATACTAGAACAATTCCATACAAATGATAATAATCTTGTTAAGCAATATGCTATGAATGTAGAACTTTTACATAGAAATGGAGCAGAAGTTGGTATTCCAGAATATAAAATAGTAGGTCAAGAGATTAATATTAATGAATTTACACAAATTAGAGTTGTAAGTAAGTATCCGTCTCAACTAAAGGTATCAACATTATTACGTGAAAAACTAGGTCTATCCAGAAAGAAATTTGATGAAATGTTAGACTGTGGGATTATTAAAAGTATATCTGGAGTTGATTTAAAGAAAAGTAAATTAAATTATGAAATTATGTTAGAGATAGGTGAGGAGAAGCAGAAGTCTTCAAATTAGCTATAATAACTAACTTAATATATTTTCTATAACTAAATCAGTTTAAAAAATAGTGGCTATTAAAAATGAATAGCCACTATTTTTTATATAACTATTATCTCTCTAAATTTTTTAATATCTCATAGTAGTGTGCTATAGCCAATGTGTTTGAGTTGTCTTTTTTGACTCCATTTCATATTATATTTAGCATAAATCTATAAAAAATTTTATTATTATATTATTGATATTTATGTTTGCTTTATTTTATTCAGGATAGCATCTATAGCTGTATCAGGAACAACTGCCAAATCTTCTGCATTAAAATAATAGATTATATTAGAATCAAATAATATATTTGAATTTGGAGGAAACTCATCATCTCCAAACCAAAGTATAAATATCATAGAAGTATTACCTATATATGTAAACTTGTAGGCTAAATCACCCATGTCTACTTTCTCAGCTCCCATATTTTCCATAACCAACTTATATTTTTCTATTTGAGATGTAAAAACTTCTGAAAGCCTAGCTAGAGTTCTGTTTAAAAAGTTTGGATAGTAAACATTGCCACCAGGTATTTCTTTAAAAGTTACATATTTATTAGTTCTAGGAATACCCTTAGCATTAATTAAGTATCTAACTATCAAAATTTTAAGTTCAAAGTTTTTACAGATACTACCATTATCATTCCAAACTTCTCCACTTGGATAATCTATGATATATCGTTTACCAAAAAAATTTAGTGTGAATCTGTTCAAATTACTGTTGAAAGATATATTACTTAAATTGCTAATTGTATGAGGGTCTAATTCTTTAAATTTTTCTCGAGCATAGTTAAATGGAACATTATAATTACTTTTTGTTAACTTTTCATCCATAATTTTTTCCTCCAATTTAAATAATTAAAGATGTGTTTAGAAGAAGTTCTCTTATTATTGATTTTATTACATATTTAAAATATTACAATAATAAGTTATTAAATAAATTTTGCTATTTAAGTAAATACATATAAAATAAATACAAAGTACTTGAAATGTAAAGTTTTTGTATCTAAAATATTTTATTTGTAAAATATTAAGTAGTTATTGTAAGCTATAATATGGGAGTATAATAGTAGATGTAAATTTGCAAAGAGATTTATTAAAAGTACGGATTAAAATGTTATTAAACATATAAATGGAGGAGTTAGTATGTCTAAGATATTAGTAATAGATGATGAGCTAGATATGTTAAAGCTGATTGAAAATGTATTAAAAAGAGATGGTCATGAAGTGAAGGTAATTAGTGATGTAGAGAATGCTATGGATATAAATTTTAACTCTTTTAATCTAATAATATTAGATGTAATGATGCCTAAGATTGATGGTTTTGAAGTATGTAAAGCTATAAGGAATAAGGTTGATTGTCCAATACTGTTTTTGACAGCTAAAAATATGGAAAGTGATATTATGTATGGTCTTGGTATAGGAGCAGACGATTATATAACAAAACCATTTGGTGTAGGAGAGTTAAGGGCTAGAATAACTGCTCATCTAAGAAGAGAAAATAGAGAGAAAAAAAATTTATTAACTATATCAAATGTTCAATTTAACTTTTTAGGTAAAGAAGTCTCAGTTGATGGCAAAAAAATTAATTTTACTAAGAGTGAGTATTTAATATGTGAATTTTTAGCTAAAAATAAGGGGCAAGTATTTTCAAAAGAAAGAATATATGAGTCAGTATATGGCTTTGATGGAGAAAGTGATATAAGTGCTATTACAGAACATATAAAAAATATACGAAGCAAATTAAAACAATGTGATGTTTATACTATAGAAACTGTATGGGGTATAGGATATAAATGGGTGTAATAAATAGAAGTGTAATTTAGTGAAAATATTATATATATCTACAAAATGTTTGTAAAATATTAATCTATATATTAAAATTTAATTTATAGATTAATATTTTTTGTGAATGACAAAATTGTAAGGTATTTTGTTATAAAATATTAATATTCGTAGTGTATACTAATAATAAGGTATTTGGTATTAAATCTTGAGAAAAGGATGGTTATCTCTAATGGATAAACTAAAGAATATTAGAAAGAGTTTACTACAGTATACATTTTTATTTTTACTAATAGGTATAACGATTTATCTAGTGTTTAAAACATTAGACATTAAAATGTTATCAAATGTTATAGTTATGGTAGATAAGAAATTTTTATTCATAGGTGCTTTGGCAATAATGTCTCATATAATGCTTGAAGGAGTAGTAATGAAGATAATTATAGAAAGTACTCACAAAGTTAATATTAGATTTATTGGTTTTAAGTTGGCCATTATGGGATTCTATTATAATTTAATAACTCCTTTTGCTTCAGGAAGTCAACCAGTGCAGATATATGTACTTAAAAAATGTAAAATGCCACTTAGTAAGGCAAGTGCAGTTATTACCAATAAGTCTATTATTTTTCAAATAGTAGTTACTTTTTATTGTACAATACTTGTGCTAATGAATTTTTCTATGTTAGAAAAACAGATGAAAATGATTATGCCTTTAGTTTTTTTAGGGATAGCTATTAACTCATTTGTCCTAATTATGATAATATTAGTTATTTTAAATCCTGAAAAAATAAAATATTTTATGAGAGTTTCTATCAAACATATATCAAAGATTAAATTTTTAAAATTTTTAGATAATAAGATTGACTCTATAGAAAGTTTTATAGATGATTATAGTAAAGCGATAAGTTTTTTTGCCAAGAATAAAAAAGTATTGATTTCAACTATAATAGTAACTTTTATTCAATTAAGTGCTTACTTTAGTGTTTCATTTTGGATATACAAAGCATTTAATTTACAAGGTTACAGTTACGTCTATATATTAACACTACAAGCATTTTTATATATGGCGATATCACCAATACCAACACCTGGGAATGTAGGAGCTAATGAATTGGCATTTTTCACTATATTCAAATCAGTATTCCCTCAATCTTTGATGGGATATGCAGTATTTTTATATGGTGGGTTTATGTACTACTTGATTCTTATTGGAAGTGGAATATTTACTGTAATCACTCATTACAGAATGAAAAATAGGATTGGAAGAAATGTAGTTTTAAGTGAAAATTAAATAGATTTAAATAAGCGTATATTAAAAAATATGTCATAAGAGCTAGAATATTTTAATTAGATAGTTGAAATATAAAGATTATTATGACATATTTTTTTTTTAAAATATAAAAGGAATTGTGAGAAAATTGTTGAATTTAATAGATAGTATTGCAAAATATTTGTAATTTTGCATATTATAAAAATATTTCATTATCTTTAAGGTAAATTTTACTTATCAGGGGGATAAATCTAAGGGGGGAAATGTATGGAGAAAAAAATTTTAACAGTTTGTCCATACTGTGGAGCTGGATGCCAACTATATCTAGTGGTAAAAGACAATAAGATATTAAGAGCTGAGCCAGCTAATGGTAGAACAAATCAAGAAAGTTTGTGCTTAAAAGGTCGTTATGGATGGGATTTTCTAAATGACCCTAAAATTTTAACACCTAGGCTAAAAAAGCCAATGATAAGAAAACAAGGTGTATTAGAAGAGGTTGAATGGGATGAAGCTATAAGTTACACAGCTTCAAGATTAAATGAAATTAAAGAAAAATATGGCCCTGATTCTATTATGGGAACAGGTTCCGCAAGAGGACCTGGTAATGAAGCAAACTATATAATGCAAAAATTTATGAGAGCTGCAGTAGGAACTAATAATGTTGACCATTGCGCTCGTGTCTGACATGCACCATCTGTAGCCGGTCTGGCTTACTCATTAGGTAGTGGTGCAATGTCAAATTCTATACCAGAGATAGAAAATGCAGATGTCTTATTTATATTTGGATATAATGGAGCAGATTCACATCCAATAGTAGCAAATAGAATAATAAAAGCTAAAAAAAATGGAGCTAAACTAATTGTTACTGACCCTAGACTAACTGAATCTGCAAGAATTGCGGATATACATCTACCTATAAAAGGTGGAACAAACATGGTTTTAGTAAATGCTTTTGGAAATGTCTTGATAGAAGAAGGTCTTTATAATAAAGATTTTGTTCAAAATCATACACAAGGTTTTGATGAATATAAAGAAATTGTTAAACCATATACAGCTAAATATGCTGAAAAGATTACAGGAATTCCAGAAGAGCTTATAAGAAAAGCTATGAGGGAATATGCAAAAGGTAAGAAAGCTATGATACTTTATGGAATGGGTGTCTGTCAATTTGGACAAGCTGTTGATGTAGTTAAAGGACTTGCATCAATTGCTTTACTTACAGGTAACTTTGGTAGAGAAAGCGTTGGAATAGGACCTGTACGTGGACAAAATAATGTTCAAGGGGCTTGCGATATGGGAGCTCTTCCTAATGTATATCCAGGGTATCAAAATGTAACTGATGATAAGATAAGAGAAAAGTTTGAAAACGCTTGGGGAGTAAAGTTATCTCCTAATAATGGTTATAGTTTAACTCAAGTTCCAAATTTAGTACTAAAAGAGAAAAAGCTTAAGGCTTATTATATATTTGGAGAAGACCCAGTACAAAGTGACCCAGATGCATCAGAAGTTAGAGAAGCTCTAGATGAGTTGGAGTTTGTAGTTGTTCAAGATATATTTATGAATAAGACAGCGCTTCATGCTGATGTTATACTTCCAGCTACTTCTTGGGGAGAACATGAAGGAGTATATACATGTGCAGATAGAGGATTCCAGTTGATGAGAAAGGCTATAGAGCCACAAGGAGATGTAAAACCAGATTGGCAAATTATAAGCGAAATTTCTACAGCAATGGGATACCCTATGAACTATAAAAACACTAAAGAAATATGGGATGAACTTAGACAATTATGTCCAAGCTTCTTAGGTGCCACTTATGAAAAAATAGAAGCTCAAGGGAGTGTTCAGTGGCCTTGTAAGAGTGAAAGTGTAGAAGATAAAGGAACTATGTATTTATATGAAGGTCAGAAGTTTTCTACTCCTAATGGAAAAGGTAATTTATTTGCTGCTGAGTGGAGACCTCCTATGGAAGTTGAAGATGATGAGTATCCATTTAGTTTATGTACTGTAAGAGAAGTTGGGCATTATTCAGTAAGAACTATGACTGGTAACTGTAGAACTCTTAGTTCATTAGAAGATGAACCAGGTCGTGTTCAAATAAATTGTAATGATGCAGAGAGACTAGGGATTGAAGATGATGAACTAGTTAGAATCAGTTCAAGAAGAGGAAGTGTAATAACAAGAGCAACAGTTACTGATAGAGTTAAGGAAGGTGCAACATATATGACTTATCAGTGGTGGATTGGAGCTTGTAATGAACTTACAATAGCAAACTTGGACCCTATATCTAAAACACCAGAATATAAATATTGCGCTGTTAAACTGGAGAAACTTGAAGACCAAGAATTAGCAGAAAAATGTGTGAAAGAAGAGTATCAAAATCTTAAAGATAAAATGACTGCTACAAATATTTAGTAGTTAATTGTAATAAAGATTTATAAAAAGCGGAAAGGCTAATATTTTATGAATAATATATACTCAAAAACTAAATTACAAGAAAATAGCAAAGATGAAGTTTTTGAAAACAGTTATAGTCTAGTGGATTATAAATATTTAAATTCTTTTAATGTAGAAATAAACAAAGTAAATGAATATGAACTATCAACAGACAATGAAGAAATAATTGCAGAATATCCGCTTAGTTTTATTTTGAATGATAAATATGTAAATACATTTTTATGTACGCCATATAATTTAGAAGAACTTGTAGTTGGTTTTTTGAAAACAAAGGGATATATAGAAAACAAAAGAAGTTTATTGAGCTTGGAGATAAATGAGAAGGAACGTTTTGCAAAAGTAAATATTCAAAATAAACAGGAAAGCGAAGATGAACAAATTATATTTTTGAATTCACTAGACTATATAAAATGTACTCCTGTAGAGAGTGATATAAAAATAAATTATGATACAGTTTATAGCATAATGGATAGAAATTTAAATTCGTCATACTTATTTAAAAACACGGGTGGGGTGCACAGTGTGTCCATATTTAATTACGATGAAAATATAGTAACCTGTGAAGATGTGGCTAGACATAATGCAATGGACAAGGCAATTGGATTTTGTGTCTTAAATGAGATATCCTTGAAAGATAAAATTATAGCAGTAAGTGGAAGAATATCATTAGAGATGATATTGAAAGCGGCTATGACCCAAATTCCTATTGTAGTATCAAAATCAGCACCAACTAATTTATCAATAGAGCTTTCTAAAAAATTAAATATAACTCTTATTGGGTTTGTGAGAGGAAGACGAATGAATATTTATGCAAACCCACAGAGAGTTATCAAAAAGTGAGACTGAGTATATGTGTGCTAAAAAAGAAGAACAAAAATATTCAAAGTGTGAAATCTGTGGAGCATTAATTGATGACACTGATAAAGTATATGAAAACACATACAATTTGTGTAAAAAATGTAAGCGAAATATAAGTACTGAGAAAATCTTAAAATATATAAATATATATAATGAAAAATAACTAGGGATTTAGAAATATACAAATTGAAAGGTGGGATAATATGAAAAATAAAATAGGCTCTTTTGTAATAGCAGACCCAAACAAATGTACAGGTTGTAGAGCTTGTGAAGTAGCTTGTTTTACAATGCATAATCAACATAACAATGTAGGTTATACAGTTGGAACGGTTGATATACCTGTTATACCTAGACTTTATTTGGTAAAAGGTGATACTTTCTGTATGCCGATACAATGTAGACACTGTGAAGATGCTCCTTGTCTAAACTCATGTCCACAAAAAGCTATAATCAAAGAAAATAACATTATGTCTGTAAATGAAGAAAAATGTATAGGATGTAAAACTTGTCTGCTAGCATGTCCTTTTGGAGCTATAGATTTACTTCCACAATATGAAGATGGTAAAGAAGTAGAACAAGTAATTTTAGAAGAAAATAAAAAAATAGCTTATAAATGTGACTTATGTAAAGACAATGAAAAGATAGCTTGTGTAAGTGCATGTCCTCAGGAAGCTTTAAAACTTGTTACTCCAATAGATGACAAAAAGGCTAAGAATAGACAGGCTGCACTTAGCTTATTGTTAACAAATAAATAAAGGATACAGGGGTAGGTGACGTTTATGATAATAAATATAGATAAAGATTTATGTACTGGATGTAGAGAATGTTCCAAAGTCTGTCCAGTAAATGCTATTGAAGGTGAAGAGGGGAAACCACAAGAAATAAATTTAGATAGATGTGTTATGTGTGGTCAATGTGTTCAAACTTGTAAATCATATGCCTCAGTTATAGATGAAGGATTCGAATTTTTGCAAAGTAAAAAACAAGAAAGAGATATACCAGAATCTATAAATGAACCTATATTTGCAGCATATAATGTATGTGATGTAGATAAGGTTAAAAAGGCTTTAAATGACCCAAATGTATTTACTATGGTTCAATGTGCACCTGCAGTTAGAGTAGCTTTAGGTGAAGATTTTGGATATTACCTAGGATACCTAGGTGCTGGAAAAATGGCAGCAGCACTTAGAGCTTTAAATTTTGATAGAGTCTATGATACTAACTTTGCAGCAGATTTGACTATTATGGAAGAAGGTAGCGAGTTGATTAAAAGGGTGACAGAAGGTGGAACTCTTCCAATGTTTACATCTTGTTGTCCAGCATGGGTAAAGTTTATGGAAAAAAATTATCCTAAATTAACTAATCATTTATCTTCTTGTAAATCACCTCAACAGATGGGTGGTGCAATATTTAAAACTTATGGTGCAGAAATAAATAATATAGATGCATCAAAAATATTTAGTGTTTCTATAATGCCATGTACATGTAAAAAATATGAATGTGATAGAGAAGAAATGGATTCTAGTGGATATAGAGATGTAGATGTAGTGTTGACTACAAGAGAATTAGCTTATCTAATAAAAGATATGGGAATTGATTTCAAAAACTTAAGAGAAGAAAAGTTTGATAGTCCTTTAGGTAGCTATAGTGGAGCTGGAACTATATTTGGTGTTACTGGTGGAGTTATGGAAGCGGCTATAAGAACTGGTTATGAGCTTATAACTGGAGAAAGTATTCCTAATGTAGAAGTAAAACAAGTAAGAGGAGAGAATGGTTTTAGAAAGTCAACTATTAAGATAGGAGATTTAGACCTAAGAGTTGGAGTAGTGAGTGGACTAAAAAATGTAATACCAGTACTTGAAGATTTAGAAAAAGGAAAATTAGATGTAGATTTTATTGAAGTTATGACTTGTCCTGTGGGATGTGTAAGTGGCGGAGGTCAACCAAAAATTTTACTAGAAGAATATAAAGAATTAGCCTATGAAAACAGAACAAAGGCAACATATGTGCATGATGAACATTTGGCAGTTAGAAAATCTCATGAGAACCCTGAGATTAAAAAATTGTATGATGAATATCTAGTAGAACCATTAGGAGAAAAATCTCATCATTTATTACACACTACATATTGTATAGGAAAGGAAGTGGCTAAGTAATGAACTATTTTGTTATAGCGGACCCTGATAAGTGTATAGGATGTAGAACTTGTATGATAGGATGTGTAGTTGCACATTCAGATGAGGATATTTTTTACAAAAACCCAGATGAGATAAATTTTAATCCAAAACTTTCTGTTATAAAGACAAAGGAAGTAAGTGCCCCAATACAATGTAGACATTGTGAAGATGCCCCTTGTGCAAAGGCATGTCCAAATGGTGGTATAGTTAGGATAGGTAACACAATAAAAATAAATGAAGAAAATTGTATAGGATGTAAGACTTGTATGTTAGCATGTCCTATAGGTGCAATAGATATAGTTACATTAAAAGACATAGACGAAGGAAAGCTTTGTTTTAGAGAAAGAATGACAGCAAATAAATGTGATTTTTGTATAGAATCTCCAGAAGGACCTGCATGTGTAAATGTCTGTCCAACTAAAGCATTTACTATAGTTAAGGATGAGGATATAGATAGCAAAGTTAAAAATAAAAGAAAGTTAGCTATATTGTAATATATAAAAAGATGGAGCTCTCCTTATTATTAAGAGTTCCATCTTTTTAATTATTGTTTATATATTAAAAAATCAATTATTGCATTAGTTTATCGAGCCTTTCTCTATTCATTTTTTTCATTCCTATAGAAGTTATAATAAGTAAAGTATAAGCAATTATAACTGATAAAATTATGATGTACCAAGAAAATCTATAACCAAAGTTATCAACTAGTAATCCAAATAATGTCGAACCTAATGCAAAGCCTACTGCAAAAATTAATTGTACGATTCCATATATACTACCAAACTCTTTTTGGCCAAAGAAAGTACCTGTTAAATAAGCGGGTCCAATCATATAAGCAAATACAGAAAGCCCTTTTAAGGTAGCAAACACAAATGCAAAAGTGGAAGATTTATCTACAAGTAGTAGTGATAAAGTAGCTACAAGGACTAATATAAAAGCTACAATAAGTGGCTTTACTTGACCAAATTTATCAAACAGCAATCCTCCAAATATATTACCAATGAGAGCGAATAAAGCAAAAACGGAGCCTACTGTTCCTACTAAAATTGGATTTAGATAATTTCTAAGGTAAGTTGGATATTGTACAGATAATGATGAAACATATATACCTACAAATATAAATCCAATTGCCATAATCCAAAAATATTTAATTTTTTTAGCTTCTTTCAACGTATAACCCCATACTGAAGAAGAAATTGCATCAGATGAGTTCTCTTTTTTTCCTTTAGACCTTACTATTTCACTGGCATCCTTAGGCATTCTAAGTATGAATAATATTATAGGTATACCAATTATCAATGCTGCAATCCCAAATATTAGATAAGAGCGACTATATCCTTGAGATGCTAATAAACGAACTACAAGTGGTTGTAGAAATATACTACCAATAGAACCACCAGCAAAAGCAAATCCTAGAGCCTTTCCTTTACTTTCTTCATCAAACCAAGCACTTATTAAAACAGGTATACCTATAGCAGATATAATTGTAGCACCAACTTGCACAATACATGATAAAGTATAAAATTGCCATAGCTTAGTACATATAGAAAAAGTAGCAAAAGCAATACTAGAAATTATACAGCCTAATAAATAGAGTGTCTTAAGATTGACTTTAGAAAACAATTTACCAATAAAAGGTGATACAATTGCTGAAGCAATCGTACCAATGGTGAATATTAGAGAAAAAGATGCCAAACTAAAGCCTTCCCCTTCAACAACATAACTTATAAACTGAGGTTGTATAGTAGCTACGAGATTAAATGGAATAGCCTGTATCAACATACAACCAAGTACTATAACCCAAGCGTTTGAAAAGTTTTTAATGCTAAATTTATTATTTAGTGTATTCATTGTATCTCTCCTTTAGATTAGGATTTGTAAATATTAATCTAATTATTCCAGTTTTACAGATTAGTTTTGGATAGTGTAGCTATTTAAATATAATTTTGGGTATTAATATAAAAATTCTCTATTAAAAATTGATTATTTTAAACGGATGGGGTAAATTAACATATATAGATAGATAAATGAAAGGATGGATGAAATGTCATTTGAAAAAATAAATAATAATAATCTAGATAAAATACACAATAGAAAGTGTATCATGTTTGTAAATTTTAATAAAAAAGAATTATCACTAATTAAAAATGTTAGTAATTTTGCTGGAATAAGAGACCACATTATCTTAAGCGATAAAAATGGGGATGACATAATTAGAGATATTTTGGATGGAAATACATCAAATAAATGTGAAAATGGAATTAAGAGTAAGTCTGTGATATTTAATAACATTCCAAGTACACAAGTGAATGCATTTTTAGAAGGATTAAAAAAAGTGAGGATAAATAAGCCTTTTACAGCTATGGTAACTGAAACATCTATTGATTGGACATTAAATAATTTAATAGAAAATTTAGTTCAAGAACGTAATGCAATGGTCTTAGGAAAAACAATTGAGCATAAATAAATTTGAGACATCTTCTAGTGAGTTTAACTAATATACATTAAGTATCATATTGTACTGTAGGATATAAAAGTTTTAATGTGAGTAGATGGAGGAGATTAAGATGAAAGTTTTATTTACAATAAATTATGGAAAAGAGAAGTTCGAGAAAATAAGTGAATTAGGATATGATGTTATACACTACTCTGAAGATAGTATTGAAAATAATGAAGATGTAAATACTGCAGATGTACTAGTTACATATAATCCATTTAGCAGACTAGATATTTCTAAAATGAAAGATTTAAAGTATATACAGACAACTAGTGTAGGTATAGACCAACTTCCAAAAGAAGAAGTATTAAAGAGAGATATTAAAATAGCAAATAATAGAGGTGGATATAGTATACCTATTGGTGAAAGCATAGTTATGTATATTTTAGAAATCTATAAAAATAGTGCAAAGTTTTTTAAACAGCAACAAAACAAAGAATGGAAGATGGATTTTTCTGTATCAGAATTATATGGGCAAAGAGTTGGATTTCTCGGAACAGGTACTATATCATCAGAAGCAGCTAAAAGATTGAAGGCTTTTGGCTTAGAAATATGGGGAGTAAATACTGATGGAAGTAGTAAAAAATACTTTGATAAATGTTTTGCTACTGATGATATGAATGTTGTATTTGAAGAATGTGACATAGTTGTAGTAGCAATGCCTTCTACAAAAAGTACAGATGGGATAGTAAACAAAGACATGTTTAAACTTATGAAAGAGGGTTCTGTGTTTATTAATGTTGGTAGAGGAAATACAGTTAATCAGAAAGATTTAGAAGAATGTGTAGAAAAATTCAGAGGAGTAGCATTAGATGTATTTGAAAGTGAACCTTTAAGCCAAGAGAATAAGTTATGGGAGTGCGAAAATGTCATAGTAACTCCTCATAATTCTTGGGTATCTGATAAGAATAAGGAAAGAACCTTTAATATGGTTTATAATAATTTGAAACACTATATAATGGAGAATAAACCTATAGATAATGTTGTAGATATATCAAGAGGTTATTAAACATAAAAAAATTTAATAAAAATAAAAGGGGTTGTCTTAAATTTGATTTTTTCTAATTAAATTTTAAGTCTAAACCCTTTTTGAATTTTTATATTTTATTAATATCTTAAACTTAACTACACCTTCTAAATTTAGTAAAGACTTTGGAACATTTAATCCTTGTATATACCTAATATTGATGTAAGTATATCCTCATGACGTTTTAATTTGATAAATTTTCCAATCACACATATAATAAATATACAACTGTAGAATACTTGATTTTTTAGAAAGGATGAAATATACTAATGGGTGTCTAATGTACAAATACGAATTACATTATACTAAAAAAAGCAAGTGAAAAATGAAAAATCAAATAAAAATGGGGTATAATTCCTTGTATGATAAATTACTATTGCGTTGTCTTAGTACTGCTATAGTAGGGATAATTCCCAAGGACACAACTGATGGCTATAGAAAGGGGAGCTCAGATGAATAAAGTTTTAATTATAGATGATGATAAAGATCTTTGCATCTTGCTGAAAAAAAGCATTTCTGTTGAACAGCTTGAAGCTAACTATTGCAATTCTGGAGAAGATGGACTAACTGAACTTTCAAAACAAGATTATCAGCTAGTGGTTCTTGATGTTATGATGCCAGGTATGAATGGTTTCAAAACAATGGAACAAATACGAAAATACAGCAATATCCCCATTTTAATGCTGACATCGAAAAGTGATAATTATAGCAAAGTGAATGGCTTGAGGGCTGGTGCAGATGACTACCTGACTAAGCCATTTGAGATTGCCGAATTTACTGCTCGTGTCCTATCTCTAATCCGACGTTACACTCGTTTTAATCCTAATAATGAAGAGCCACAACAACTTTCTTTTAAAGGTTTATTGATTGATATTGACCAGCATACAGTGACTACTGAAAGTAAAACTATATTACTTCCGCCAAAGGAGTTTGGTGTGCTTCTTTTCTGTGCAAGGCATCAGGGAAAGATTTTGACGAAGCAGCAGATTTATGAAGCAGTGTGGGGTGAACCATATGTCTATGATGATAGCAATATCATGGCTATTATCAGTCGCTTGCGTAAAAAAATTGAACTAGACTCGTCATCCCCAAAGTATTTACAAACAATAAAAGGGATTGGGTATCAATTTAATATGGAGGTATGAAAATGGATGCGAAAACAATTATTCTCTTGTTACTCTTGTTGTCGATTGCTTTGCTTCTTTTTTCTATATTAGCATTTTCCAAACTTGGTCATGTTAGACGCAGCCTAAAAGATATAGAAGAAACACTTGAAGATGTACAAAATGGAAACGGAAATCGCAAAATATTGGTTAAGCCACACGATGTGATGGCTCCATTGGTTTATAAGCTTAATGAGATTGTCTACGATTATGAAAGTAAGTTACTTTCTTTAAAAAAGGCGGATGAAACTAGCAAGCAACTTATGACTAATCTATCTCATGATGTTCGTACACCATTAACAACTCTGATTGGCTATATGGATGCTGCACATAGTGGTATCGTAATTGGACAAGAGCGTGAGGAATACATTGAAATAGCAAGACTTAGAGCATATGATCTTAAGGATTATATTGATGTGATTTTTGACTGGTTTAGGTTTAACTCTGATGAATTTACGCTATCAATAGAATCTGTGGAAATTTCAGAGTTGTCACGCAATATTCTGAAAGACTGGATTCCTATCTTCTGTGAGAATAAGTTGGATTTTGAAATTGATATTCCAGAAAAGCGATTTATGGTCAATCTCGATCCAGATGGATATTCACGTGTGATTAATAATCTAGTTCAAAATGTTATTGCTCACAGTCAAGCAAGCCAAATTAAGATTACTATGAGTGAATATTCTAAAATGGTATTACTCAGTGTTGAGGATAATGGTGTGGGGATTGCCAAAGAAAATTTACAGTACATATTTGAGCGACTGTATAAGTGTGACAAGGGTCATTCAGCAAAAGGTAGTGGTTTGGGACTATCCATCGTAGCTCAGATGGTAGAGCGAATGGGTGGTAGCATTTCTGTACAAAGTGACATTGGAAAGTGCACTGTATTTACAGTCAGTTTACCATTAATATAAAGCTATTTCTCCCTATGTGGTGTACATACACAGGGGGATTTTTTGTGAATTCTAAAATTGCAAGGTTAGTACAAGGTTGTTGTAAGGTTAATGCAAGATTGAAGTTGTATGATAATTTTAGATAAACAAAGGAGGCTTTTACTATCTATGAATAATTTAATTGTTGAAACGAAAAATTTAACGAAACAGTATGGCGCTCAAAAGAGCGTTTCTAATTTGAATATTCACGTTCGAAAAGGCCGTATTTATGGTTTACTAGGAAGAAATGGTGCAGGTAAAACAACCACAATGAAAATGTTATTGGGTTTAACAAAACCAACTACTGGGGAAATTAAGATATTCGGTCAAGATATTCAGAAGAATGAAAATAAACTTCTTCCTAGAATTGGATGTCTGATTGAATCACCAGGTTTTTATCCTAATCTGACAGGGACAGAAAATCTCAAAATATTTGCAAGACTTAGAGGGATACCAAAGAAAAATGCAGTGAAATCAGCATTGGAAGTAGTAGGTTTACAATACAATGATAAAAAGTTATTTTCTCAATATTCTCTTGGTATGAAACAAAGGCTGGCGATTGCTCTTGCCATTATGCATGACCCAGAGCTGCTTATTTTGGATGAACCTATCAATGGGCTTGATCCAATTGGCATTGCAGAAGTAAGAACATTTATTCGCAATCTTTGTACAGAACAAGGTAAAACTATTTTGATATCCAGTCATATTCTTTCTGAAATTTCTTTACTGGCAGATGACATTGGCATTATTGACCAGGGCATTTTACTGGAAGAAGAAAGTCTTGCGGAACTGGAAGTAAAAAATAGTAAATACATACATTTTGGTGTGTCAGATGCAGCACAGGCGGCAAGGATTTTGGAAACGCAACTTCACTTGAAAAATTTCAAAATAGCAGACGATCACAATATTATGCTTTATAATACAGATGTCTCAGTTGCTTCAATAAATCGCATTTTCATTCGAAATCAAATTGATGTATCAGAATCTCATTTGTGTGAGGACACTCTTGAAGATTACTTCAAGAAAGTAACAGGAGGTGAAGGAATTGCTTGATCTGGTTTCATGTGAATTTTCAAAACTCAAAAGGCTAAAATTTATCATGATTTCTATTTTAAGTGCTTGTTTATTTCCAATTCCTTCGACAATTTTGATTGCAAAGGACAACTTGCCTTTTGAGCAATTGTTCAAATTAGTTATCAATTTTGGATATTTTTTGCTACTACCAGTTGTATTGAGTATCGTTGCTAGTCAGCTGTTTTTTATAGAGAGGGATAATGATGTATTAAAAAATCTAGCGACAGTACCAGTACCAAAAGAGAAACTGGCTTTGGCAAAACTCATTGTTTTATTGCTGGTTTCACTGCTTTATTCCGTTGTTGGATTGAGTGCTACCATTATTGGTGGACTCATTGTTGGAACAGTAGAGGAAATTGCTATAAAATTAGGGATGAGCATTACTTTTGGTATTATGTTTTTTGTTGTTTCACTTCCAATTGTAGTGTTCATTGTATATTTCAACCGTAGCTATATTTTTTCCATTATACTTTCTTTTGTATATGCTATTTTCAATTTTAGTATATCCTTAAATATTATTAATTTTGAACCAAATAACCCACTATTAAGCATATTGCCTTCTCCAATTATTATGCGATGGTGGATGGCATCTTGGGGAGACCCCACTGGAAAATATACAACACTTAGACAACCATATTTACTTTCAACTTTTGCTTGTGTAAGTGCTTTATGCTTGATAGCAATTATGGCAGCCCTGTTGATATGCATGATTTATAAGAAACAGGAGAATTAGGAGGTATCTATGTTTGATATAATTACTACGGAATTTCAAAAAATAAAACGATATAATATTCTATGGGTGGGTATTGTTGCTGTTATATTTTCGGCACTATTGGCAGTTTTTCAGATTATAAGCTCTCATGGTAACGAACCTCTAACGTATGAAAGTTTTGCTAATGGAGTCATCTGGAATAATTTCAGCCTTGCTTTTCCATTTGTTATTACTTTGATTGGAGGATATCTTATTAATCGTGAGTATACAGATCAAACCTTAAAGAACATACTGACTATTCCTGTTTCATTGCGTAAATTGCTAGTGGGAAAACTAATTGTGATTGGAGGACTTACTGTCCTTCTAAGTTTTTTTAGCTTTTTATGCACAGTTATTTTAGGATTGATATTTTGTCATATCAATATAGCTGTTATAATCGTTGTAAAATCCTTATTTCAGCTTTTGATTGTTAATCTGTGTTGTTATGTTGCTGTTTTACCAATTATTGTTTATTTTGGTTGTAAACAAAATACATTTCTTGCAGGTGTAGGAATTGCATTTGTCTATAGCTTCTGTGGTGTATTTGTCGCAGGAAGAAATCTAACAGACTTTTATCCAATCACAGCAGGGCTTGGTCTCTCTAGATATAACAATGGCGGGGGTATTGTTTATCAGCCACTTATTGGTGTAATGACTTTAATTGTGATTTTAATAGTGACAGCTATTCTACTTGCACTAACACCAAATTATGATAAAGTTATGGCTATATCTAAGAAAAAAGGGATAAAACGAAAAAAGTCTTCTCACAAATAACATCAATAGTACTTTTCCTGTATTTCTAATAAGCGACTACTTTGATTTTTCAGAGCAGTCGCTTTTTTATATTTAGCAAATTATGACTATTTTATGTTCCTTGACAACCTAATATCCCAATATATAGTATTTCTAATATGAAAATTATGTAGCTGAAAACAAAGTGGTACAATAATTATACTTTCTAACAATATCTACAGAATAGAGGAAGAGTTCCTACATTATGTGTAGATTTTTGGATAAGCACTTTTTTGTAATAAATTTAAAGTCAAAAAAGTGATATACTAAAAAATGTATAAATAGGAAATAATCAATTATAAGGAAATCTTAAAATAATTTAATTTAAAAAATATAAAGAGGTGCAAAAGTGAGCGTTAAAGATGAGATTAATAAACTTATAGAAAAAATAAACTACCATAATGAAAGGTATTATAATCAGGATAGCCCAGAAATATCAGACTATGAATATGATAAATTAATGAAAGAATTAATTTCTTTGGAAGAAGAAAATCCAGAACTAAAGAGAATTGATTCTCCAACAAATAGGGTAGGAGGTAAGCCATTAGATAAATTCAATCAAATTGTCCATAAAACTCCTATGTTAAGTCTATCGAATGCTTTTTCAGAACAGGACTTAAAAGATTTTGACAAGAGGGTTCAAGAATATGTAGGAGACAATGTTGAATATGTTGTTGAGTTTAAAATAGATGGTCTTTCTGTAGGTCTTACTTATAATAATGGAGAGTTCGAAAAAGGTGCAACTAGAGGAGATGGGATTGTAGGAGAAGATATTTCTCACAATTTGATGACAGTAAAAAGTATACCTCTTAAAATAAATGACAAAAAAGAACTAATAGTTAGAGGAGAAGTATATATCTCAAAAGATAATTTTAGAAAAGTAAATGAACAACAAGAAGAACAAGAACAGCCTTTATTTGCTAATCCAAGAAACCTTGCAGCAGGCTCATTAAGACAATTAGACCCAAAATTAACTGCCAAAAGACCTTTAGATATATTTATATTTAATATGGAAAATATAGAAGAATATGATTTAAAAAGTCACAGTGAATCCCTAGAGTATTTAGAAGAATTAGGATTCTCAGTAAGCCAAAGTTATAAAGTTTGTAAAAATATCGATGAAGTTATTGAACATATTGAATACTGGACGGAGAATAGAGGTAATTTGGAATATGAGATAGATGGTATGGTAATAAAAGTAAATGATATAAAACAGAGGGAAGAAATGGGATATACAGCAAAAAGCCCTAGATGGGCAATTGCATATAAGTTTCCAGCAGAAAAGAAAAAAACTAAAATAATAGATATAATAGTAGAAGTTGGTAGAACAGGTACAATAACACCTTCAGCAATACTTGAACCAGTCAGACTTGCAGGTACTACTGTAAGTAGAGCTACACTTCATAATGAAGATTATATAAGAGAAAAAGATATAAAGATAAATGACACAGTATTAGTTCAAAAAGCAGGCGATATAATACCTCAAGTTTTAGAAGTTATAACAGAAGAACGTACTGGAGATGAAATAGATTTTAAGATGCCAGAAAAATGCCCTGTATGTTCAGAACCAACAGTAAGATTAGAAGGGGAGGCTGCTGTAAAGTGTATAAATATGTCTTGTCCAGCTCAAATAAGAAGGGGAATTATACACTTTGTATCAAGAGATGCAATGAATATAGATGGTCTAGGAGAATCTATAATTACGTTATTGTTAAATGAAAAAATAATCCAAGATGTATCTGATTTATACTATATAAAAAAGGAAGATGTAGTCGACCTAGAGAGAATGGGTGAAAAGTCTGCTGATAATTTAATAAACTCAATTGAAAAGTCAAAAGAAAATGATTTATGGAGACTTATAAATGGATTAGGTATCAAATTTATAGGAGTTAAAGCAGCTAAAATACTTGCATCTAACTTTAAGGACTTAGATGATGTAATTTCTTCAACAAGTGAGCAACTGGAAAAATTAGAGGAATTCGGAAGTATAATGGCAAACAGCGTTGTCGAGTTTTTTAAGGAAGACAAAAATATAAATGTTATAAACAAGTTGAAAAGTGTAGGAGTAAACACAAAATCATTGAATAATACAGGAGAAAATGTAGAAAAGATATTTGAAGGAATGAAAATAGTATTGACTGGTACGCTTCCTACATTAAAAAGAAATGATGCAAAAGATATGATAGAAAAAAGAGGTGGAAAAGCTACATCTAGTGTAAGTAAATCGACAACATTTGTTTTGGCAGGGGAGGAAGCTGGTTCTAAACTTGCTAAAGCAAATGATTTAGGAATTAAAGTTATAGATGAAGATAGCTTTTTAGAATTATTGAATTTATCATCGAAAGATGAAGTAAAAGCTATATTAGAGGGCTAAAAAGTCGTTTAATTTACTAGAAAACTACTATAATTAATGATAGAATAGTTCAGTAAGCTAATGAGATTATAAAAAAACAATATAATATTTGATTAAATTAAAAATTATAAAAAATAACTTTATAAAATATAAAAAATATAAGAAAGGATATTAAAAATGACCAGAAGTTATGATAGAAGTAATGACCAGATAAGACCTGTAAAGATAAGCAGAAATTATACAAAGTATGCAGAAGGCTCTGTTCTTATAGAAATGGGAGAGACAAAGGTTATATGTACTGCATCAGTAGAAGAGAAAGTACCTCCTTTTTTGAGAAATAGTGGTACTGGATGGATAAATGCTGAATATTCTATGTTGCCAAGAGCAACACAACAAAGAAAGATAAGGGATGCATCTAGGGGGAAAATCGACGGAAGAACACAAGAGATACAGAGATTAATAGGAAGAGCAATAAGGTCTGTTGTAGATTTGAATAAATTAGGTGAAAGAACTATTTGGGTAGATTGCGATGTTATACAAGCTGATGGAGGAACTAGAACAGCTTCTATAACAGGAGCATTTGTGGCAGTTGCAGAAGCAATATATAAATTATATAAAGCAAAGACAATAAAAGAAATGCCAATAACAAATTTTGTATCTGCAATCAGTGTTGGAATAGTAAATGAAACACATATGTTGGATTTATGTTATGAAGAAGATTCTAAAGCACAGGTAGATATGAATATAATAATGACTGATAAGTGTGAGTTTGTAGAAGTACAGGGGACTGGAGAAGAGAAACCTTTTTCGAGAAAAGATTTAAATTTATTGTTAGAGTTAGGAGAAAAAGGGAATAAAGAATTAATAAAGTTTCAAAGAGAAGCTTTAGGTGAAATAGCAGATGAGATATTAGGTATGGAGTATGGTAATGAAGTAGTAATTGCTACTAATAATGCTCATAAGCTAGAAGAAATAGGTGAAATCTTAAAAGACTTTGAATATACAGTGTATTCTTTAAAAGATGTTGACCTAGCAGGTATAGAAATAGTTGAGGATGGAAAAACATTTGAGCATAATGCATTAATAAAAGCTAGAACAATAGCTAAAAAAACTAAACTTATAGCAATATCAGACGATTCAGGTTTAGAAGTAGATGCTTTAGGCAAAAAACCTGGTGTTTATTCAGCTAGATATGCAGGAGAACATGCAACAGATGAAGAAAATAGAGAAAAGCTATTAAAATCTATGCAAAATATACCAATTAGTAAAAGAAATGCAAGATTCGTCTCTGCAATAGCAGTAGTTTTCCCAGATGGAAAAGAGTTTGTAGTAAGAGGAATCTGTGAAGGAACAATAGGTTTTGAAGAAAAGGGTAAAAATGGCTTTGGATATGATAGCTTATTTATAGTAAAAGGATATAATAAAACCTTTGGTGAGATACCTAGTGTTATAAAAAATTCAATCAGCCACAGAGCAAATGCACTAAAACTTATGAAACAAGAGTTTATAAAAAGGGTAGTGAAGTAATGAAGATAGGTATAGTAAGTGACACACATATGATGATTAAAAATATGGAAAAAGCAATACCATATTTGAAAGAATGTGACCTAATAATTCATGCAGGAGACAATTTTACAGACTCAAGATATATTTACAGCATGACTAATGTGGGAATCATTGCAGTTAAAGGTAATTGTGACTTTGATGCTGTTGAGGAAGAAGTTGTCTTTGAAGTAGCAAATAAAACTATATTTTTATGCCATGGAGATAAGTATGGTGTAAAATACGGAACACAGATGTTAGAAAACAAGGCAAGTGAAGTTGGAGCTGATATAGTTATATTTGGTCATACCCATACTCCGTTTAGAGAAATTAAAGATAATGTGCTTTACATAAATCCTGGAAGTACTTCACTTCCAAGAGGAGTATCGTATAAAAGTTTTGTTATTATGGACATAGAAGATGATGACATAAATATTGAAGAAATACGTATATAAGGGTGTATTTATCCAAAAAAACGGCAAAAAACACTCAAAAAATTAAATTTTATCAAATAAGTGCAACGATATTAATGGAACACTTGTAAATAAAAAAACTTATGTGATATAATTAAGTGGTTGAATTATAAATAGAATGAATTATGATACCATTATCGGGTATTACATAAATATCACTAGGAGGATTAGAAGGATGAAAGCAGAACTAATTAAAAAAGAGGGTAATAAAGTTACTTTAAAAATAACAGTAGATAACAATAAATTTGAAGCAGCAGTAAATAAGGCTTATAATAAAAGCAGAAATAAATACAATATACCTGGATTTAGAAAAGGTAAAGCTCCAAGAATTGTTATAGAGACTCAATACGGAAAAGGCATATTCTATAATGATGCTATAGAAATATTATTCCCAGAAGTTTATCCAGAAGCTATCAAGGAATTAGATATAGACCCAATAGACAATCCAGATTTAGATATAGAGGAAATAAGCAAAGATAATGGATTAGTTATGGTTCTTAATGTAGAAGTTAAACCAGAGTTTGAATTAGGAAACTACAAGGGTATAGAAATAGCTAAGGTTGAGAATACTGTAAGTGACGAAAATGTTGAAGCTAAACTACAAGAAATGGTTGAAAAAAATGCTAGATTAGTAAGTGTAGAAGATAAGGCTTTAGAAGATGGAGACACAGCTATAATAGACTTTGAAGGTTTTGAAAATGGTGTGGCTTTTGAAGGTGGTAAAGGTGAAAATTATAACTTAGTTATAGGTTCAAACACATTTATACCAGGATTTGAAGAACAATTAGTAGGTAAAAAAGCTGGTGAAGAAGTAGAAGTTAATGTTACTTTCCCAGAAGAATACCACTCACAAGATTTAGCTGGAAAACCAGTTGTATTTAATGTGAAAATAAATGATGTAAAAGTAAAAGAATTATCTGCATTAGATGATGAATTTGCTAAAGATACTAGCGAATTTGACACTTTAGATGAATTAAAAGCAGATGTAAGAGCTAAATTAGAAGAAGAAGCTAAAAATAGAGCAGATGCAGAAACTAGAAATTCAGTAGTAGAAAAAGTTGCTGAAAATACAGAAATAGAAATACCAGAAGTTATGGTACAACATCAAATAGATAATATGTTAAATGAACTTAACTACCAATTACAATATCAAGGATTTGGATTACAACAATTATTAGAGATGACTGGTAGAACTATGGAAGAATTAAGAGAAGAAAGAAAAGAAGATGCTAAAAAATTAGTTAAATCTTCTCTAGTATTAGAAGCAATAACTAAAGCTGAAGGAATTGAAGCAACAGAAGAAGAATTTAAAGCTGAGTTAGAAAAAATGGCTTCTGCTTACAATATGGAAATAGACAAAATAGAAGCTTCTTTAAGAGATGCTGATAAAGAAGATATAAAAGGACAAATAAAGATAAGAAAAACAATAGATTTATTAGTTGAGAATGCAACAATAGCTTAATAAAATAAACGCTAACTAATATAGTTGACGTTATAGAATGTTTAGTATATAATGATGTGCAAATATAATTTAGTTAAATGCGTATAATAATTTACAGTAGCTTAAAAAAAGCTACTGTAAATTATATAGAATAAAGGGGGTATGAAACCATGGCATTAGTACCTGTAGTTGTTGAACAAACAGGAAGAGGAGAAAGATCTTATGATATTTTTTCTAGACTATTAAAAGACAGAATAATCTTCTTAGGAGATCAAGTTAACGATGCCACAGCAGGGCTTATAGTAGCACAGCTATTATTTTTAGAAGCTGAAGACCCAGACAAAGATATACATTTATATATAAATTCTCCAGGAGGAAGTATAACTTCTGGAATGGCTATATATGATACTATGCAATACATCAAACCAGATGTAAGCACTATATGTATAGGTATGGCTGCTTCTATGGGAGCATTCTTGTTGGCAGCAGGAGCAAAAGGAAAAAGACTAGCACTACCAAATAGTGAGATAATGATACATCAACCATTAGGTGGAGCTCAAGGTCAAGCGACAGATATAGAAATTCATGCAAAAAGAATTTTAAAAATAAAAGAAACTCTAAATGAGATATTATCTGAAAGAACTGGTCAGCCATTAGAGAAAATAAAAATGGATACTGAACGTGATAACTTCATGAGTGCAATAGAAGCCAAAGAATATGGTTTAATAGATGAAGTATTTACAAAGAGACCGTAGATAGAGAGAGGTGTTAATATGTCTAAATATGAAGAAAAACGACAATTAAAGTGTTCATTCTGCGGTAAAAATCAAGATCAAGTAAGAAGATTAATTGCAGGTCCAAATGTATATATTTGTGACGAGTGTGTTGAACTTTGTGACGAAATTATTCAAGAAGAAATAGAAGATACTATAGATGAAGATACTACATCATTACCAAAGCCAAAGGAAATGATGGAGATTCTAAATGATTATGTAATAGGTCAAGAAAAAGCTAAAAAAGCTTTATCAGTTGCAGTTTATAATCATTACAAGAGAATATACAGTAAAAAATCTAGTAACAAGGATATAGAAATTCAAAAGAGTAATATACTTTTACTAGGACCTACTGGTTCTGGAAAGACATTACTTGCTCAAACTCTAGCAAGAACTCTTAATGTACCTTTTGCAATGGCTGATGCTACATCATTAACTGAAGCTGGATATGTTGGAGAAGACGTTGAAAACATACTTCTAAAACTTATTCAAGCTGCTGATTTTGATATAGAAAAAGCTGAAAGAGGTATAATATATATAGATGAGATAGACAAAATTGCAAGAAAATCTGAAAATCCATCTATAACTAGAGATGTAAGTGGTGAAGGTGTTCAACAAGCCCTTCTAAAAATATTAGAGGGTACTGTTGCAAATGTTCCACCACAAGGAGGAAGAAAACATCCTCATCAAGAATTCCTAAAGATAGATACTACTAATGTATTGTTTATACTAGGTGGAGCTTTTGATGGATTAGAAAAAATAATCCAAAAACGTGGTGGAGATAAAACACTAGGTTTTGGAGCTAAGATAGAAAGTAAGAAAGAATTAGATTTAGGAAAGCTATATGAAAAAGTACTTCCAGAGGATTTATTAAAATATGGTATAATACCTGAATTTATAGGAAGAATACCAGTTTTAGCTACTTTAGAATTACTGGATGAAGATGCATTGATGCAGATATTACAGGAACCTAAAAATGCTCTAGTAAAACAGTATAAAAAACTATTGGAGTTGGATGATGTTGAACTAGAATTTGAAGAAGGTGCTCTTCGTGCAATAGCTAAAAAAGCTATAGAAAGAAATACAGGAGCTAGAGGGCTTAGAAGTATAGTTGAAAGCGTAATGATGGAGACTATGTTTGAGGTACCATCTAGAGATAATATAAAGAAGGTTATAGTAACAGAGAAATCTGTGAACGAAGACTCAGTAAATCCTATCATAGTACTTAAGGATCAAGAGGAAAGTGCATAAGATGATGAAAAGGAGCTTTAAAGGCTCCTTTTTTTATGTTAATATGCTTAATATAAAACTAGATATTACATTATAAAAATGAGAGTAATATACCTAGAACACCAAAGACGAATACAATTGCAATAGAACCAATTTTTCCTTTATATAAAAGGTAAAAGGATACTATAAATGCAATTATTCCATATAAGTCCCAATTAACTTCTTTGGCAGATGAAAAAGCTGCCGATAATATGAATCCTAAAGTAATTGGTCTAAGAACCATCAATAAGTTTTCTACTTTTTTATTATTTTTGAACTTAGAAAATAACTTTGATATAATAGTTAGACCTACTAATGCAAAAATCGTTACACCAATAGTTGCAGACAGAGAACCAAAAAAACCTGCAGTCTTAAACCCTACAAATGTAGCACTATTTATTGCTACAGGGCCTGGTGTAGATTGTGATATAGCAAGTAAATCCAAGAATTCTTGATTAGTTATTAGGTGGTATTTAGATATAAATTCTTGTTGAATAAATGGCAGCATGGCATATCCACCACCAAAACTAAAGGCTCCTATTTTAAGGAATATTAAAAAGAGTAGTGTTATTTCTGACATAGACTATATACACCTCCTCCAATTATTAAATAAATAGGGCTTATATTGAATACACCAACAGATAAAACTGCTATAATTAATAGTAGTATGTTAGTTCTAGACTTTGGCAGTTTCTTAAACATGCTCGTAAAAGAATACAATATAAGAGCTATTACGACAGGGGCAACTCCTTTAAAAAATCCATCTAAAATTTTAGATGATGAATTTTTAAAATATAGATATGATAAGACTAATACTATACAAAATGATGGTAAAGCAGAGCCTAAGGTACATATAAGAACTCCTGGTATACCATAAAGTTTATATCCTAATAATACAGATATATTAACTGCCAGTACTCCAGGGTAACTTTGAGCTATGGATAGAAAATCAATAAATTCTTCCTGCTCTAAAAGCTTTTGTTTGTTTACAAGTTCATCTTGTATAAGAGGAACCATAGCGTATCCACCACCAAACGTAAACGCACCGATTTTTAAAAAAGTTAAAAACAATTTCAACATAATAGAAACCTCCAAAAGATAAATAACATCTAAGTATACTAACATTAATATTATATCATAATAAAATAGTAATATAATATGCTAAGAATTTATCATTAATGTTGAAAATTAACTTGTTCGAATATATAATATTAAAATCAAAATAATTAGACTAGAAAAGGAGTAATGTTGATGGAACAAAATTATACTAAAATAGATCATGAATTACCACTAATTCCTCTAAGAGGATTAGCAATATTTCCATATATGATATTAAATTTTGATATAGGAAGAGAGATATCTCTTAAAGCTTTAGACCAAGCTATGATGGAGGAAGAACTTATATTTTTAACATCTCAAAAAGAAGCTGAAGTTGATGAGCCAGGAGAAGACGATTTTTATCATGTAGGGACAATTTGTAAAGTTAAACAAATGATAAAATTACCAGGAGATACAGTTCGTGTTTTGGTTGAAGGTGTATCAAGAGGTAGGGTAAAACAAATAGAACAAGAAGAAGGGTATTTCAAAGCAGTAATAGAAGAAATAGTCTTTGATAGTGACAATTTAGATAGTGAGACAGAAGTTGAAATTGAAGCATTTGTAAGAAATGTATTTGATGCCTTTGAAGAGTATATAAATATCGGAAACAGAGTATCACCAGAAATATTAATATCTTTGGCTGATATAGAAGATGTTGATAGATTTATAGATACGATAGCTGCCAATATATATCTAAAGTCAAGCCAAAAACAAGAAATATTAGAAGAATTTGATATTAAGAAAAGACTTGAGCTTATTTATTCTATATTATTAGAAGAGATAGATATACTAAAAATAGAGAAGAAGATAACTTTAAGAGTTAAAAAACAGATGAATAAAGTTCAAAAAGAATATTACCTTAGAGAACAACTAAAAGCAATACAAAAAGAATTAGGTGAAGAAGAAGATATAAATTCTGAAGCTGATGAATACAGAGAAAAGCTTAAAAAAATAAAAGCACCTAAGACAACTAAGGAAAAAATAGAAAAAGAAATAGATAAATTTTCAAAGATATCTTCAATGTCTCCAGATGTATCTGTAAGTAGAAACTACTTGGATACTATATTTTCATTGCCATGGAATAAGGAAACAAAAGATAAGCTGGATATAAATAAGGCAAATGCTATACTAGATGAAGACCATTATGGATTAGAGAAAGTAAAAGAAAGAATACTAGAATACTTAGCTATAAGAACACTTGCTAAATCACTTAAAGGTCCTATAATATGTCTAGTTGGTCCTCCAGGAACAGGAAAGACATCTATAGTAAAATCAATAGCTAGAGCGTTGAATAGAAAGTTTGTAAGAATATCTTTAGGTGGAGTTAGAGATGAAGCAGAAATAAGAGGTCATAGAAGAACTTATGTAGGTTCAATTCCAGGAAGAATAATCAATGGAGTAAAAGAAGCACAAACAAAAAATCCTGTATTTTTATTTGATGAGATAGATAAAATGGCAGCAGATTATAAAGGTGACCCAGCTTCAGCAATGCTAGAAGTATTAGACCCAGAGCAAAATAAGGATTTTGTAGACCACTACTTAGAAATACCTTTTGATTTATCAAAAATACTATTTGTTACAACAGCAAACAGTCTAGGTAATATACCAAGACCATTATTAGATAGAATGGAAATAATAGAAGTATCTGGATATATAGAAGAGGAAAAATTAAATATAGCAAAAAAATATTTACTTCCAAAACAAATTAAAGAGCATGCTTTAAAAGAAAACTTCATAAAAATGGATGATGAGACTTTAAGAAGTATAATAAATCATTATACAAGAGAAGCAGGTGTAAGAACACTAGAAAGAACTATTGGTAAAATTTGTAGAAAAGTTGCAAAAAAATATGTTGAAGACCCAACTCTTGAAGAAGTTATTGTAAATAAGTCTGACTTAGAGACATATCTTGGAAAAGACATGTTTAAGTATCAACTTGCAGAAGTTAATCCTCAAATAGGATTAGTAAATGGTCTTGCATGGACAGCAGTTGGTGGAGTTACACTTGAAGTAGAAGTAAATGTACTTAAAGGTAAAGGCGAAATTGTATTGACTGGGAAGCTAGGAGATGTTATGAAGGAATCTGCTAAGACAGGTATATCTTATATAAGGTCAATAGTGGACAAGTTTGATATAGACCCAGATTTTTACAAGACAAATGATATTCATATACACATTCCAGAAGGTGCTGTTCCAAAAGATGGACCATCAGCTGGTATAACTATGGCTCTTGCAGTAATTTCAGCACTTACTAAAAGACCTGTCCCAGGCAATATAGCTATGACAGGAGAGATAACTTTAAGAGGTAGAGTATTAGCTGTAGGAGGAGTTAAAGAAAAATTATTAGCAGCTCATAGAGCTGGTATAACAAAAGTATTAATTCCTAAAGAATGTGAAGCTGATTTAGATGAGATACCAGAAAATGTAAAAGAAAAAATGGAGTTTGTACTTGTAGAACATATGGATGAAGTATTAGAACAAGCTTTGTTAAAGAGTGGTGAGAAGAATGAAAATTAGAAGTTCAGAGATAACTATGAGTGCTGTGAATAAATCACAGTATCCAGCAGAAGGTATTCCAGAGATAGCATTAGCTGGTAGGTCAAATGTTGGGAAATCATCAATAATAAATACATTGCTTAATAGAAGAAACTTTGCTAGAACTAGTCAAACACCAGGAAAAACTAGAACTATAAACTTTTATCTAATAAATAATGAATTTTATTTTGTGGACCTTCCAGGTTATGGATATGCAAAGATAGCTAAGTCTGAAAAAGAAAAATGGGGAGGCATAATGGAAAGATATCTAGAAAGTAGACAAGAATTATGTTCTATATTTCTACTTGTAGATATTAGACATGAGCCTACAGCAGATGATAAGCTTATGTATGAATGGATAAAACACTTCGGATATAACTGTGTGATTATTGCAACTAAGGCAGATAAAATATCTAGAGGACAATATCAAAAACATATAAGCATAATAAGAAAAAAATTGCAAATGGAAAGTAGCGAAAAAGTAATCCCTGTTTCCTCATTAAAAAAGACTGGTGTTGAAGAACTATGGGAAGAAATTGTAAATCAATATAATCAACATGGATATGAGATAACAGTAGATTAGTTATAACTATATTAATATCAAAATAAAATATAGGATGCCTCAAAATAGTTCTAATGGATATTTTTTGGCATCCTTGTTGTTTATAAACAATAGATATTAGCAATTTATTGTTATAAATTAAAAAAACTGCAAGGTTTGATATAAATTAGTATATTTAAAAACTTAGTCACTGATGAAATCAGAAATAAATTTTATCTAAGAAATAGATTTCTCTGTTTTTCTCATAAAGAAAATAGTTAGTATAAGTCCTATAAAGCATACTGCTGCAGCAATCCAATAAGATTGATTACTAGCTATAACATAGGCTGCTGTATGGCTTTTGAAATTTTGATTATATGTAAGGCTTTGTGCAAAGAAGCTACTAAAAAATGCTGTTCCAAGAGCAAATGATAAATTACGAACTGTTGCAAGAAAGCTACCTCCATATCCTTGTTTCTGAGGAGGAACATCTGCAAGAATGCTACTATTGTTTGGTGAACTAAAAGCACCTAGTCCTAGTCCAAAAATAACTAAACATACAATTAAAAGATATAATGGTGAATCTGCTTTTAAAAGTGCCATTCCAACGAGTGAAATAGTCATAAATGAAAAAGATGTTGTTAGAATATTCTTTGCACCATGTTTATCAGAAAGAGAACCTGCAATAGGTGCTATAAGTACCATAATAAGTGGATGGACAGTCATTACAGAACCAGCCATCATAGGAGATAGATTTTTTAACTGTTCTAAATAAAATGGAAGTAGGAAAGATACTGCCATTTGAGGGAAGTAACAAGCGATTCCAATAATATTGCCTACAGTGAAATTTCTATTTTTAAATAAAGGTAAATCAATAAAGCTCTGTTCAAATTTTACTTCTCTTAATGCTAATAATAAGAAGATGATAAGTGATGCTATACCTAGATACAATCTTGTGTTTCCTTTTCCATTCATCGCAAGTAATATAAGTGTAGTACAAGTTGCAAATAGCAGAAGACCTGGAATATCAAAGCTCTTATTTTGTTCATCTAAAGCAGGTCTAGGAAGAAATTTAATTCCAAGAAAAACTGCTATGATACCAATAGGTATATTGATAATAAAAATAGAAGGCCATCCAAAATGTTCTAAAAGTATACCTCCAATTACAGGACCACTCATATTTCCTATACCAACTACAGCGCCAGTGATTCCTATAGCCTTTCCTTTTTCATTTGCTGGAAATGCATTAGAAACTATACCAAGTCCAGTTGCCATTAAAATACTTGCCCCAACTGCTTGAAATATTCTTGAAGAAATTAATGTAGATAAGTTGTGTGATACACTACACAGAAAAGAACCTATTGTGAATACAAAAAATCCTAATGTGTATAGACGATTTGAACCTACTTTATCACCGAGCTTTCCAAAAAATAACATAGTTGCTGTCACGACAAGCATATAAGCTGTTACAACCCACTGAATCTGTGACATATTAATTTTAAAGTCAGTAGCAATTGTAGGATTTGCAATGTTTAGTATACTTCCATCAAGAGTAGACATAAATACACCAATACAGATTATAATTAATACTATCCATTTTTGTTTCATGATAACACTCCAATCTTTTATATAATAGATTTTATAAGTACAGAATAGTTATAAAATAAACAACAAAAAAAGCACCTACATCTTAGGTACCTCGAATGTGTTTAATTTCATGAATAAATACGGTAGTTGAAGGAGTTGTATAG
The DNA here is from genome assembly GCF_045899875.1 of Clostridioides sp. GD02377. Lineage (NCBI taxonomy): Bacteria > Bacillati > Bacillota > Clostridia > Peptostreptococcales > Peptostreptococcaceae > Clostridioides > Clostridioides sp. GD02377. Next base: position 95,440 of record NZ_JBJODA010000011.1, on the reverse strand, counting down.
ATTACTCATGTAAAATTACATAAAGGTACTCATATACTATTTTCTTCTACCATCCAGATTTTACTGTCGGCTTTGGAATCTGACCAAATTATGCCATAAGGCTCGCGGGCTTTTACCGCCGATAGGGAATTTCACCCGTTTCTGAAGAAAAACAGATGTATTTTGTAATATTATTTTAACATAAAATCATAATGGAAACAATTGGATTTGAATAAGATACAACTATTATATTACTGTATAAAGAGTTAAATTAGACTTCCAGATAAAAGCATATAAAAGTTAAATCACATAGTATAGAATCTACTATAATTAGATAAAATTAATTTTTTATTGGTATTAAATGATAAGTTTTAGATTTATCAAAAGCATAAAGTTGTAACAAAACTCGTATAATATTAATATCTTAATTAAGAGATATTGTAAATTATGAGGAGGCGCTAATATGGAAGGAAAGGTAAAGAAGGCATTTCCAGGTGGAAACACATCACAAGGCTCATATTCTTTTTTTGAATATATAATTCCTGAAAATGTAAAAAGGGTTTTTTGTTTAAAAGGTGGTCCTGGAGTAGGAAAATCCTCACTTATGAAAAAAATTTATAAAGAATTTTTAAGTAGAGGATATGATATTGAATTATATAACTGTCCTTCTGACCCAAGTTCATTGGACGGTGTAGTTATAAAGGAATTAGGCGTGGTACTTATGGATGCAACTGCTCCACACACTATGGACCCAAAGTTACCAGGAGCTTTGGACGAGATAATTAATTTAGGTGATTACTGGAACACAGAAGAGTTGGAAAAAAATAGACAAGAAATATCGGCATACGATAAGGATATTAGTAATGCATTTAAAAGAGCGTTTAAATTTTTAAAAGCATCAGAACCAATCTTTAGAGATATAGAGGAAAAATATTCTGATTGTATGGATTATGGTAAAGTGAATCTAGTTACAGAAGAATTTATTAAAAAATTGTTTGATGGAGTTGAAAGCACAGGAAATTTGAAAAGAGAGAAGCATTTATTTGGTTCAGCTATAACTCCTGTAGGATGTTTAGATTATACAGAAAACATATTAAAAGATGTAAATAAGGTTTATTATTTAGATGGTGAAATAGGCACTGGAAAAACTACATTATTAAACAAAGTGTATAAGAAAGCTATTGAAAAAGGTTTAAATGTAGAAGTTTATCATTATCCACTTATACCAGAAAAAGTTGAGACTGTACTATTGACTGACTTAGATATTGGTATAACTACAAGCGCAACTTTTAAAGAAGAGGAAACCATTAATTTAAATCAATTTTTAAATAGAGAAAAATTACTTAAATATGAAGAAGATATTAAATTTGATGAGAAAGTTTTGGATGATTTAATTTGTTGGGCTGTATTAAATCTTAAGAGAGCGAAATCTAAACATGATATTATAGAAAGTTACTATATCCCTAATATGAGATTTGATGAAGTTGGAAAATTAAGAGATAAACTAGTTAATAGAATTTCAAAATATGAGAAAAATGTATAAGAATATATATCTTAAATCAGATGATAATTATAAAATATAACTTTTAGTAAATTGGTGTAGCTTTGAAGCTATGCCATTTTGCTTTTTTTGATGTATGATATTATATACTAAAGATGAATTTTAATATATAAGTTTGATATAATAAATATATATAAAGGCTCAAGGTTTAATTAAAGAAAATTATCATATAAAAATAAATTTGTAAGGAGCAATACAGTATGAAAAAACCATATGTGTTTATAATACTAGCGAGTACTATTTTAGGTATACTTGTTGGAACCATATTTAGAGATTATAGTAATGAAGAAACAGTTTATACAAGTAAAGATAAGTCAATAAGAAAAGAAATAAAATTGACAGGAAAGTCTATAAAGGAATTAAAAAAGGAAAAGGATAAATTAGATAAAGAAATTGATTCAATGAAAAGTAATCAAAAAAATTCTAAAGAAATCTCAGAAATAGAAGCTCTTAGAGAAAATCTATCATATTCAGATGTAAAGGGCAGTGGAATAATAGTAAGTATAGATGCTATAGATGAAAAAACAGGAAATATAGCAAATAGTATAGACTATAATAAAATACTTGTAAAAGTTGTAAATGAACTAAAAGTAAATGGAGCAAAATACATAGAAATAAATGGTCAAAGAATCAATCAGTATTCAGAAGTTGTACTTGCAGGAAGCCATATAAATATAAATGGAGTTCCTGTAGCGCAACCTTATGAAATAAAATGCATTGGGGATAAGGATAAACTCTCTGATTATGTGGATAAAGGTAGTGAATATTTAGATAGTATACAAACGACTTATCCAATGAAAGTAAGTATAAAAACTGAAGAAAATATCTCTATGAAAAAAATGAATATACCTAATAAATTAAAGTATATAAAGGGTGATTAAGATTATATTAGAGGAAAGCAGTTTACCAATGTTAATACCAGAAAAGCTTGCAAAAAAATATAATGTATTTCCAGTAGAATTTCAAGATGATAATTTAGTAGTAGAAATAGAAGATGAAGATATATATGCCATACAGGATTTGAGATTGGCTACAGGTAAAGAAATTATATTGAAAAAAGAGAAAAAAGAACTTATAAGTGAGAAGATTGATAAATATTACAATAACTTTGAACTTGATGAAGATTATGCAAAAAAATTATTTGAAAATCTTTTAGAAAAAGCTATAAAAGAAAATGCAAGTGATATACATATAGAGCCATTTGAAAAGCATTTAATAGTGAGAATGAGGGTAGATGGAGAATTAAAAGAAGTATCAAAGTTTTTAATCGATATATATCCATCATTATCTACTGTAGTGAAATTAAAGGCCTCAATGGATATAACGGAAAAAAGACTTCCACAAGATGGTAGAGTAGATATAAAGTTGGGAGGTGACCTAATTGATATTAGAGTTTCATCAATACCAACTGTATATGGTGAAAAAATTGTTTTAAGAATACTTAATAGAGATACTTTCTTAAAAGATAAGCTAGAACTGGGCTTTTCAGAGGAAGCAATAAAGTCTATAAGTAATATAATAAGTAAAAGAGCAGGAATATTACTAGTGACAGGCCCTACAGGCAGCGGAAAGACTACAACAGTATATTCCTTATTAAATGATTTAAAAGGTATAAATAAAAATATAATGACTATAGAAAATCCAGTAGAGTATAAGATGGATGGAATAAGTCAGATACAAGTAAATTCAAAAATAGGATTAAGTTTTGAGGTGGGTCTTAGAGCAATATTAAGACAAGACCCAGATATAATAATGGTCGGAGAAATAAGAGATGCAGAAACAGCTAAAATAGCAGTAAGAGCAGCTATAACAGGTCATTTAGTTATAAGTACTTTGCACACTAATGATGCAGTGTCTTCTATAGCTAGATTATTAGAAATGCAAATACCACCATATCTTTTAAATGCGTCTCTTATAGGTGTTATCTCTCAAAAATTGGTTAGAAAAGTTTGTAATCATTGTAGTCATGAGATTATGATAAAAGACAATTTTAGTGGAGATGTAAATACTAAAGTAGCTGTAGGTTGTGAAAGATGTAATGACAAAGGGTATTTTGGAAGAACAGCAATTTATGAAATACTAGAAGTAAATGATGACATAAAAACATGTATAAGAAATATAGATGATTCTAGTAGTATTAAAGAAGTGGCACAAAAAAATGGAATGATAACATTTGAAGATAGTTGTAAAAGACTAATAAATGAAAAAATAACAACATTAGAAGAATGTTTAGTAGTAAATGAAATGATTTAATTGAACTATATAGTTAACTTCATTTAATTTACTTTAATTAAAATGTTTGAACATAAGTTATATTTAAGTTAGACAAAATTAAATGTATTAAATTAAAAAATATTGTGTTTATTTAATTGCAATTAATATAATTTGGAAGGAATTATAGTTCATGAGATTATCTAAAAGTATATTTTATAATTTAGAGAAATTTTATTTAATATTAAATAGAATTAGTGATAAAGAAGTTAGAGTAATTTGCAAAGAGATAGGTATATTATTAGAATCTGGATGTGAAATTACAAAGATATTTGAAGTCATTGAGGGTCAGTCTAGTAAAAAAGTAAAAAATTTGCTTAATATAGTATCAAATCACATCCAAAAAGGTAACTCAATAGCAGATTCATTTCAGGTAACAGGTACATTTTCTAAATTCTTTATAAGCATGATAAGAGCAGGGGAAACTAGTGGAAGCTTAGATATAATAATGAATGATTTATCTAATTATTATGATAAAGAATACAAATTAAAAATGAAAATAATAAATATTTCAATCTATCCAATAATACTCATAGCATTATCTATCATGTCAATGATATTTATATTCATATTTGTAATACCTAATTTTCAGGTGGTTTTTGCAAGTAATGGAATTGAACCACCTTTAATAACAAGAGTTTTAATAGGAATATCCACAATAGTTACAAATAACATAGGTTATCTTATGCTTGGTCTTTTATTATTTTTAATAGCAACTGTTTATTTTCTTAGAACAAATGATAATATAAAAAAATTGATTAATTCTATGAAATTTAAAATGCCTTTTGTAAGAAAAATTAATCAGTTAGTAGTTACAACCAGATTTTCTAGAGCTTTATCTATTTTAATTAGTAGTGGAATACAAATAGTGGAAGCTATAGAAATGTCAGCAAGTGTTGTAGATAATGAATTTATTTGTGAAAGATTAAATATTTCCAATAACTATATAAAAAAGGGAAATAGTATAGGTAAGTCTTTGAATTTAGCAAATATCTTTCCTAAATTATTTATTTCAATGACAAATACAGGAGAAGAAAGTGGAAAACTAGATAAAAGCTTAGATGTAATAAATAAATTCTATGAAAGTGAATTAAATAATAAAATAGAGCAAATAATGAAATTTATAGAACCTATTTTAATTATATTTATGGGATTAATTATCGGAATTTTTATTTTATCTATGGTTATTCCCATGTTCGATGCAGTTACTAGTTTTTAAGAAAAAAATAAATTTTATCTAATAAAATTTTTAAAAGGAGAGAATATTTAATTGATAAATAAAAAACGAAAGGGATTTACACTTGTTGAAATGATTGTAGTAGTAACAATTTTAGGTGTTATATCTAGTATAGCATTAGTTAAGTACAGTAAGGTTCAAGAGAGTGCAAAACTAAATGCAGATTATACAAATGCTGCCAACATAGTAACAGCAGCGAGTATGGCTATTAATGATGATGAAAACATAACACAATCTTTAAGCGTAGAATCTCTAAAGGAAAAAGGGTATTTGAATACTGTTCCAGTTCCTCAAAGTACATCTGGCAAATTTGAACTTGTTATAAGTGATAGTGGTGCAGATATAAGTGTAAATGTAAACTCTAAACAATTTTATCCTAAGTAGTATTTTTATATATGCATTTTTATAGCTTAATTAAAGGAGATGGTTATAATTAAAAAAATTTTAAATTTAGAGATAAATGATGATTATATAAGGATTGTATTTTTAAGAAAAAATCACAAAAAAATTTTTATAGATAAATCAATTACAAAAGAAATAAATTTTAATATAAAAAACGATAGCAAAGATGTTATTAAGGTTAGATATATAGAAGATGTAGTTAGATTTGTAAAAGAGGAGATAGGTAAATTAAAAATATCATATAAAAATTTATACTTTAATATTCAAACTCAAGATATAGTAATTAGAAATATTGAAATTCTAGATACTAATAAAAAAAGAGATATATTAAATATGATTGAATTTGAAATAACACAATACATTCCAATAAATATAAACGACTATTCAATAAAATATAAAGTTATAAATTCTAGTCATGATAAATTAAATATACAAGTAATTCTTTTTCCAAAGATTATTATTCAATTAATTAAGAGCATTTCAACAAATCTAAACTTGAACCCAAAAGCTATAAATATAAATTTTGATATATTACAAAAACTCATAAACCTAGACTTGATAGAGAATTTTTTAGAAGAAGGAGTTTTTATAGAGTGTAAAAAAAATCAGTTCATTATAAATATAACAAGAGGTAAAAAGATAGAAGAGACTTATTTACTATCAAAAGAAATAAAATCATATGAATCAGTAAAGAAGCTATTAAGTAGTTTTAAGTGTGTTTATTACTATGGAATAGAAAATAATTTTATTGAAGAATACTTTGAAGATAAAGACAGGTATATAGAAATAAGTCCATTGAAATTAAAAGATAAAGTAAAGATAGAAAATAATTTTGATAGAAATTTAGAAAATAGCAGTATAAATTATATAAGTAATATAGGAATGATTGTTTAAATGAAATCTTGTAAAACTATAAACTTTCTCAATGGATTAAAAGAAATTAAACCTTATAATAAGGTATATAAAGCAGTAATAGTCTTAATTTTAACATGTGTTTTATTTAAATCGTTTATATATGTGAAATCTATAAACGAACTTAAAAGTTATATAAGTAAAAATAATTTAATAAATGAGCCAAAACAGACTATACCAGTTGCTGAAAAGACTAGAGAGAAATTTCCTAAAATAAGATTTAATGAAGTAAAAAAAATATATGAAACTGTAGGAATAAATAATATTACTAAAATATCAATAGATAAAAATAAGCTAGAAATGGAAGGTGTATGTAATGATTTAGATGTTTTAAATAATCTAAGAAAAATAAAGTACATAAAAGGTTATTATATAGACAGTATTGTAAGAGATGGAGATAACTATAAGTTTAGAATAAAAAGTTAGATGGGTGATTATTTTTGAGGTTAAATAATAGAGAAAAAAATTTACTTAAAATATTGTTAATATTAATTATTGTATTAGCTACTAATATAATATTAAGTCCATTAGAACAAAACTTAACCAGTTTGAAGAAAGAAAAACAAAATCTAATAAATAAAATAAATAAGCAAGATAATTATCAAATAAAGGATAATAGTTATAAAGATGATAAATATATAGAAAATGTTGAATTAAATGGAAATGAAGAATTGAAAAGTAATTTTAATAATTCATTTTTAGATAAAAAAACAAATAAAGATATGGTGTTATTAGTAGAAAATAAATTGAAAGATGTAGTGAATATAGAATATATTAACCAAGAAAATAGTTTAGATAATAATAATAAAAAACAAGTTAATTTAGAAATAAAAGTTAATGGTGAACTTGAGAATGTATTGAAAATAGAAGGTTTAATGAAGAATTTAAATTTAAATGATAAATTTGAAAAAATAGAAATTAGCAAATTAAAAACGAGTAATTTAGATATTCAAAATATTTCTAATGAATATAAACAAGAAAAAGACAATATTGTTGAATGTAAAATGACAATTAGAGTCATATAACAAAAAAGAATAGACAAAGTAAAAAACTATTATCAATTAATAAAATTTTATAGAGGAATTAGTTTTACGATAATCCATTTCTACAAGAGGGATTGTTAGTGATTTTATCGAAATCCTAATTAAAGTTAATATATTATACCAAAATATAAGTGAATTTAAGAGAATATTTATTTATACTATAGATTGATTAATAAAAAAATGGTATAATAACAAATTGTACTTTAATTTAATAATAAGGGAGTGGAAGTCATATTGTTAGGGAGAAATGAGCTATGCCCTTGTGGAAGTGGCAAAAAATACAAGAAGTGTTGTTTAAATAAAGATATTGTTTCAGAAAGAGCATACAGAAGAACTGAACTTTCACAAAAACAATATACAGATTTATATTCAAAGTTATATGATTATTCAAGACAGGATAGATTCAAAGACGAATGTGAAAAAGCTAAAGAAATGTTTTATATAATGCAAAATGATAGTGTAAATGAAAAATTTGAAAGATTTTTTAATACTTATTTAATACAAGACCATATAATGGAAAATAAAAAGGTAATGACAGTTGGTTTTCTTGAAGAAAATGGTGCAAACCTAAGTCAATCAGAAGTATCGATATTAAAGAGTCTCTTTGAATCATATGTAAGTATTTATGAAGTAAAAGAAGTTTCTGTGGGAAGAATAGTCTTAAAAGATTGTCTAAGTGGGAATGAACTTTATACAGAAGATGTAAAACTTCTAAGAAGTTTTAAAAGCGGAAGTTGTATGATAGCTAGAATTGTTGATATTGAAGGAACTAACATACTGATAGATGTAACTATAAGTATATCAAATGAAGTAAAAGACATAATATTAAAAGATGTTATGAATTTATTTAATCAATATCAAGACTTATACAAGGATATGAAGACTTTCTTAATTTATCATACACATATACTATACAAGTATATACAACAGCTTTTAGACCCAAGTATAGCTGAATACTTAAAGAGAGAAAGAGATAAGAAAGGCACAAAAGTTAATTCAGAAAATGAATTAGCTGAAATAGAGTGCAAAGTTTTAGATACTCTTAAAGAAAATGTAGAAGAAGAAAATATAGATGCCTGTATAGAGTTTTGGAATGAGTATAAGAAAAAACATGAAAATATAAAAGGAGCTGAAAATGGTTGGGCAGCTGCTGTTGAATATTATGTTAAGAAAGAAGCAGGACAACCTATAACTCAAGTACAAATATCAAAAAAATATGATATAAGTTCTAGTACATTAGGAAAAAGATACAAAGATTTAAAAATATCTTAATTAATTATAAAAAGCTTTAAGTCATAGATAAAGAATATATAGTATAATATATGTATAATGTTGAGAAAGAGGTATTAATAATGAGTCTTAGTTTAGGAAATGCAATTGCTGTGTCAACGAACTTTATAAAATCTAATCCAGCAGTACCTGTGTACAATGGAGAAGAAATATATGCAGTTATTTATCATATAGAAATAGGATATAATAATGGTGTATCACCTGATACCAAACAATATATAATAATAGACTATAAAGAGTTTGATTTGTCTATGGATAAAAAAAATGAGCTAATAGAGATAGCAAAAGAATACTGTAAATCTAAAGATATTATAGAAAATGAGAATCTTGAAATAAATCTTTTAGATAATGAAGAAGCAGAAAACTTCTTAGAGAAGGTGTTTAATAACATGAAAGTTATAAGAGGTCTTATAACTAAAAGAGGATAAATAAATGGACTATGTAGGAATAGAAAATATAACACCTTATGAAAATGTATATGAATTTAGTGTGTATAAATATGATGATGAAATCACTTTAGGTAGTGACGATTTATATGTGTGTGAATTAAGGGTTGTATTAATTAAAGTGAATTCTCTGTATGTTGAAAGATTGAATAAGTCAGTTGAAGCAATGGTTTTAGTAAAAAATTTGAAAAAAGATTTAGATAAAGCAATTGTTGTAAATAAAATAAAGAATTTTGTGTTAGACGAGATTTGGGTAGAAAATCTAGTAAAAGAGAATATAGAAGTTATATTTGTAGAAAGCTAGGAATAACCCTAGCTTTTTTATATTACAATCTAAGAGAGGAAAACAATATGTTAAGAGTATCTAATATAAAACTTGGAATCGATAAAGATATATCTTTATTAAAAGATATTGTACTTAAGAAGCTAAGAATAAAAGAAAAAAGCTTAGTTAAATATAGTATATATAAAGAATCTATAGATGCTAGAAAAAAAGGAAAAATGGAGTTTGTTTATTCTGTAGATGTAGAAGTTAAAGATGAAGATAAAATACTCAGTTCAAAAATAAAAGATGTAACGAAAATAAAGGAAATCAGATATGTAAATGTAACCATAGGTGATAAAAAATTAAAGAATAGTCCTTTAGTAATTGGCAGTGGACCAGCAGGCTTGTTTGCAGGTCTGATTTTGGCTCAAATGGGTTATGAACCAATCATACTTGAAAGAGGTCTTGATGTAGACAATAGAACTAAAGATATAAGTGATTTTTGGACAACTAGAAAGTTTAAAAATAATTCAAATGTTCAATTTGGTGAAGGCGGAGCAGGAACTTTTTCAGATGGCAAACTTACAACTAGAATAAAAGATATACGATGTAGAAAAGTACTAGAAGAGCTAGTTCAATTTGGGGCACCAGATGAAATATTGTACTCACATAAGCCACATGTAGGAACAGATATATTAAAAAATGTAGTTAAAAATATAAGAAATGAAATAATAAATCTAGGTGGTCAGGTTAGATTTAATTCAAAAGTGACAGATGTAGTCGTATCAAATGATTCTATACAATCTGTAATAATAAATGATACTGAAAAGATAGATACAGATACAGTTATATTAGCTGTTGGACATAGTGCAAGAGATACTTATGAAATGTTGTATTCGAGAGGTGTAAAAATAATTCAAAAGCCTTTTGCAATAGGAGCTAGGGTTGAGCACCCACAAGATTTAATAAATAAAGCACAATATAAGGAGTTTTACAATCATCCTAGACTAGGAGCAGCTGATTATAGACTTATAGAGCATGTTTCAAATGGAAGGACAGCATATACTTTTTGTATGTGTCCAGGTGGTAGTGTAATAGCATCTGCATCCAATGACTTTGAAATAGTTACTAATGGTATGAGTGAACATGCTAGGGATAAAGTAAATGCGAACAGTGCATTTTTAGTAAATATAACTCCAGAAGATTTTAAAAGTGATAATCCTCTAGCAGGTGTACATTTTCAACAAGAATATGAAAAATTAGCTTTTGAATTAGGTGGAAAAAATTACAATGCACCAGTTCAACTTGTTGGAGACTTTATCAATAATAAAACTTCTACAAATTTAGGTAGTGTTGAGCCATCATATAGACCTGGATATACACTTACAAACTTAAGTGAATGTCTACCTGACTTTGTAACAGAAACTATGAGAGAAGCATTCATATCTCTTGATAAAAAACTGAATGGATTTGCGATGTATGATGCTGTTTTAACTGGAGTAGAAACTAGGTCTTCATCTCCAATAAGAATAGTAAGGGATGAGGAGACTTTAGAGTCAATAAGTGTTAAGAATCTATATCCATGTGGAGAAGGTGCTGGATATGCAGGTGGGATAGTTACAGCAGCAGTTGATGGTATAAAATGTGCAGAAAAAATAATACAAAAATACAGCAATAATACAAAAATTTAACATAAATTTAATGATTTTTTAATATTTAACATAAATTTAACATTACTACTCCTATAATTTGATAAAATACAATAGGTTATAAAATTTTTAGAAACATTAATCTCTTTACAAGGAGGAAATAATTTGAACATTATAATAAGTCTAATGGGTGGATTAGGTCTGTTCTTATATGGTATGAACCTTATGGGAGAAGGTCTACAAAAATCTGCTGGGACAAAGCTAAAAAAGATAATAAAATTACTTACTAGTAACCTATTTATGGGAGTTCTAGTAGGTACAGGAGTTACAGCAGTAATACAAAGTTCAAGTGCTACTACTGTAATGGTTGTTGGTTTCGTAAATGCAGGTATAATGACCTTAAAACAGGCAATAGGAGTTATAATGGGTGCCAATATAGGTACTACTGTTACAGCTCAATTGGTATCTTTTGATTTAACTGGTATGGCTCCAGTAGCATTAGGAATAGGTATCATACTTTATTTATTTGGAAATAAGCCTAGAATAAAAAATATAGCTGAAATACTTATAGGTTTTGGTATATTATTTACAGGTATGGATTTTATGAAAATGGCAGTTGAGCCACTAAGAGACTATCAAGGATTTACTGACTTACTAGTTACATTTGGTAGATATCCACTACTTGGATTATTATTGGGATTTGGGATTACAGCAATAATACAAAGTTCAAGTGCGTCTATGGGGATGTTGGTTGCATTGGCAGCAGAAGGTCTAGTGCCATTATCAGCAGCATTGCCAATTCTTTATGGTCAAAATATTGGTACTTGTGTAACTTCACTGTTATCGAGTATTGGAGCCAATAAAAACGCACGAAGAGCAGCTATGATGCATCTAATCTTTAATGTTTTAGGGACGGTGATATTCCTAATATTATTAAATAAACCAGTAGTAAACCTGGTTACAAGTTGGGACCCAAGTAATGTCGCAAGACAAATAGCTAACACACATACACTGTTTAATATAATATCTGTCTTAATACTATTACCATTTACAAAGATTATCATAAAGTTAGCAATAAAACTTGTTCCTGATAAAGAAGGCGATATAGATGAAGATGAAGCTAAGACTATTAAATATATAGATGATAGAATGATAGAAACTCCTTCTATAGCCCTTGCAAATACGATAAAAGAAGCACTTCGTATGGGTGAAAAGGCTAAGGAAAGTTTAAATGCATCTATGGAAGCTTTAGTAGAACATTCAACTGAAAAAATAGACAAGACATATAGACGAGAGAGATTAATCAATGATTTACAAAAAGCTATTTTGAATTACTTACTTAAACTTTCAAAAGCACCTTTAGATGATGATTCAAGAGAAGTTGTGGATACCTTGTTTAACACAGTTAATGATATAGAAAGAATTGGTGACCATGCTAAAAATATAGCTGAATTATCACAAGTTGCAATAGATTCAAATATTTCTTTCTCCGAAGAAGGACAATCTGAACTTGATGTTATGTACAACAAAGTTGTTTCAGCATATACTTATGCATTAGAATCAATGAGAACTGATAATGTAGATTTGGCTTGCAAGGTTATAAAAATTGAAGAGCAAGTTGATATAATGGAGAAATCTTGTAGAGCTAATCATATGTATAGATTGAATAATAATTTATGTAGTATAGAGAATGGAGTTATTTATTTAGATGTAATAAGTAATCTAGAGAGAATATCTGACCATGCTGTCAACATAGCACAACAAGTTATAGCTAAGAGATTAGGAAACGATTAAAAATAATATAAAAATTAAAATAGAAAATCAATAAAAAAAGAAACTCTAAATGATAAGTTTAGAGTTTCTTTTTGTTGAATTAGTTATTTATAATGTAGTTATCTTGAGTGTATAACTATTCACAATGAATATATTTTAGTATTTACTAAAAATTCAGACAAGTAATGATTTTTCATAATTTTATTTGATTAAAAATTTATAATTTATAGATAGTTATAGCATTTAGAAGAATCGATTTCCTGATAACAAATGGTGATATATGTACAATTTTGTGGCAAACTTTTAAAAAAAACACCTATATTTTGTGTTATAATCTCTTTAAAACGAATATGCTGAAAAGAGGGATTTAAATGGGAAAAATAAATTTTGATTATAGTAAAGCTACGGAGTTTTTTTGTCAAAACGAAATAGATGTTATGCAACCATATGTAGATGTTGCACATGACATGTTACATAATAAAACAGGTCTAGGAAATACTTTTTTAGGTTGGATAGACCTTCCTGAAAATTATGATAAGGAAGAGTTTGATAGAATAAAAAAATCAGCTGAAAAGATAAAATCTGACTCAGATGTTCTTTTGGTGATAGGTATAGGAGGCTCTTATTTAGGTTCAAGAGCTGCTATAGACATGGTAAGCCATTCTTTTAGAAATGGACTTAAAAAAGAGCAGAGAAAGGCTCCTGAAGTATATTTCGTAGGGCATAATATAAGCTCAACATACATTATGGATTTATTGGATGTAATTGAAGGTAAAGATATCTCTGTAAATGTAATATCTAAATCAGGAACTACTACAGAACCAGCTCTTGCTTTTAGAATATTTAAAGACTATTTAGAGAAAAAGTATGGTAAAGAAGAAGCGAAAAAGAGAATTTATGCAACAACAGATTCAAGTAAAGGTGCACTTAGACAGTTAGCTACAGAAGAAGGGTATGAGACTTTTGTAATACCAGATGATGTAGGTGGTCGTTTTTCTGTATTAACAGCAGTTGGATTACTTCCTATCGCTGCTGCAGGACTTGATATTGATGCTATGATGAAAGGTGCAAATGATGCTAGAGAAGCATTTCAAAATCCTGATTTAAAAAGTAATGATAGTTATAGATATGCTGTTGCTAGAACAATTTTACATAGAAAAGGAAAAGATGTAGAGCTATTGGTTAACTATGAGCCTCAATTACATTATGTAAGTGAGTGGTGGAAACAGCTTTATGGAGAAAGTGAAGGAAAAGAAAATAAAGGTTTATTCCCTGCTTCTGTAGATTTCTCAACAGATTTACATTCTATGGGTCAATATATCCAAGATGGAAAAAGGCTTTTATTTGAGACAGTACTTAATGTTGAAAACTGTAAAAGAAATATAACTATAAATTCAGAAGAAGTAGATTTAGATGGTCTAAACTATCTAGCAGGTAAGACTGTAGATTTTGTCAATCATAAAGCTTTTGAAGGAACTCTATTAGCTCACACAGATGGAAAAGTACCTAATTTAGTAATAAATATACCTCAATTAGATGAATACAATTTTGGGTATTTAGTGTACTTCTTTGAAAAAGCTTGTGGAATAAGTGGATATTTATTGGGAGTTAATCCATTTGACCAACCAGGAGTAGAAGCTTACAAGAAAAATATGTTTGCTTTACTAGGAAAACCAGGTTATGAAAAAGAAAAAGAAGAATTAGAAAAAAGACTTAAATAATTTCAAATAGTTAAGGTTTAATTAAGATTAAAATAATATAATGAAATCATCGAAAAGGAGTTTACTCAAAATAGATGATTTCATTTTTTTATGAAAAATTGGGAAAAATATATTTTGATAATTTATATTATATTAGATAGGGAGTGGTATGAGATGTCAAGAAGAAAGAAAGGTATAAGTTTAGTAATATTAGTCGCTATAATAAGTTCAATACTTAGTAGTTTGCTAACAATAATTTTAGTTAAAGATAATTTAGGAAGTAAAAGTACAGGCAGCTCTACGCCAATAGTTGTAAATGATGATGGTAAGAGTCAAAATATTTATCAAGCAGTTGCAGAAAAAGCCACACCATCTGTTGTAGGTATTACGACAACTAGCGTTGATACTAATAATATGTTTGCAATTCCAACTGAAACACAAGGTGTAGGAACTGGAATCATAGTAGATTCAAATGGTTATATACTTACAAATTCTCATGTTATATCAGATGGTCAGGCTACAAGTGTAAATGTACTATTTAATGATGGTTCAACAACTTCAGGTAAAGTCGTATGGTTTGACCAGCAACTTGATTTAGCTATAGTTAAAGTCGATAAAACTGGATTAACACCAGCAGAATTTGCCGATAGTGATAAAGTAAAAGTTGGAGATATATCAATAGCAATAGGTAATCCACTTGGATTAGATTTCCAAAAAACAGTTACTCAAGGTATAATAAGTGGATTAGATAGAACTATACAAACAGAAAAAACTAATATGACTGGTTTATTACAAACTGATGCAAGTATAAATGCAGGAAATAGTGGAGGACCATTATTAAATCAAAAAGGTCAAGTAATTGGTATAAACACAGCGAAAGCTTCTCAAGCAGAAGGATTAGGATTTGCAATACCAATTAATACAGCTAAAAGCATAGTTGAAGAAGTAATAAAAACTGGAAAATATGAAAAAGTGACTTTAGGTATAAAAGGTACAGATGTATCAAACTATGAAGCAGCTACAGGTACAAAATTAAGTACTGATAAAGGAGTTTATGTTGCAGAAGTAATATCTGGTTCGTCAGCAGAAAAAGCTGGAGTAAAAGTAGGAGATATTATAACTAAAGTAGGAGATGCAAATATAACAGGTATGAATGACCTAAATAAAAAACTATATACTTTCTCAAAAGGAGCTAGTACAAAAATTACAGTAAATAGAGGCGGAAAAGCAGTAACAATAAATGTGAATTTCTAAATATGACTATAAAGGTAGAGACTACATGATAAAGTGTAGTCTCTATTTTTATTTAATTTTTATAGCAGATATATCTAAATTAACAAAAATAATATATTGTTTATGTGTTATAGCTATATTTACTTATAAAAATAAATTTAATAAATATTTAAATTTAATTTATAAAATCAATATAAATATCATAATAAAATAAAATTTTTTAATATCACTAAAAAAATATAGACAAAATAATAACAAGTATAGTATTATGTAATTGTAGAAATGCTTTTCATAGATGTAGTATATGAAGATGAATTGCATAATAATGAAAAAATGGAATGGATATTATTTAGGGGTGAAAAATTATGAATCCATTAGTTATAAATTTACAAAAATGTAGTATACATGATGGACCAGGAATAAGGAGTACAGTTTTTTTTAAAGGATGTCCACTTGAATGTGTTTGGTGTCATAATCCAGAGAGTCAAACATATACAAAACAAGTTTTGTATAATGAAGAAAGATGTTCAAGATGTGAAGCATGTATAAACATATGTCCTCATAAAGCAATTTTCAAAGGGGAAACAAAAATATGTTTAGACCAAGATAAGTGTGAATTTTGTGAAACTTGCTTAGACTATTGTGTAAACAATGCAAGAGAGATTGTCGGTCAAGAGTATTCTGTAAAAAGCTTGGTTAAAGAGATAGAAAAAGATAGAATTTTCTATGAAGAATCAGGTGGAGGGGTAACTCTATCAGGTGGAGAAGTAATGGCTCAAGACATGGATTTTATTTGTGGAGTAATAAATATGTGCAAATCAAAGGGGATTCATGTAGCAATTGATACTTGTGGTTACGCAAAGTCAGAAAATTATGAAAGAGTTGCAAAATGTGCAGATTTATTTTTATATGATATTAAGCTTATTGATGAAGAAAAGCACATAAAATTTACAGGAAAATCAAATGACTTGATATTAAAAAATGTCAAACTTTTGAGTGAATTAGGAGCTAACATAAATATAAGGATACCACTAATTGTAGGGGTAAATGTAGATGATGAAAATTTAGAGGTTAAAAAAATGATAGAATTTTTAAAGCCTTTGAATATAAAAGCTGTAAGTCTTCTTCCATATCATAATATTGGAAAACACAAGTATGATAAAATTTATAAAAAGTATGAGGGAGAAGAGTTACAAAGACCAACTGAAGAAAAATTAGAAGAAATAAAAAGGCTGTTTGAAGCAAGTAATTTCAATACTAAGATTGGGGGGTAATAAAATGTCAAGAGGAACTTTTGAGAGAACTAAAAAATTAAGAGAAGAAAGTGTTAATGCAGAACCACACATATCTATTGAAAGAGCAGTACTTATGACAGAAGCTTATAAAAAATACGAGGGAAGTGTAGAGATTCCTGTACTTCGTGCTTTATCATTTAAGCATTATATTGAGAATAGAACTCTTAGCATAAATGATGGCGAATTAATAGTAGGTGAAAAAGGTGATTCTCCTAATGGAGCACCAACATACCCAGAAATTTGTTGTCATACATTAGAAGATTTAGATGTAATGCATAACAGAGATATAATAAATTTCAGTGTATCTGAAGAAGCTAGAAAAATACAACAAGAAGAAATAATACCTTTCTGGAAAAAGAGACAAACAAGAGAAAAAATAATAAATGCAATGACACCAGAATGGCTAGCAGCATATGAAGCAGGTATGTTTACAGAGTTTATGGAGCAAAGAGCTCCTGGGCACACAGTTTGTGGAGATACAATATATAAAAAAGGGTTTTTAGATTTAAAGAAAGATGTAGAAGCAAGACTAAAAGAGTTAGATTTTCTTAATGATTTAGATGCATATAATAAAAAAGCTGATTTAGAAGCTATGGCAATAGCTTGTGATGCAATGGTGATATTAGGTAAGAGATATGCTGAAAAAGCAAGACAAATGGCAGAAGAAGAAACAGACGAAGCTAAGAAAAAAGATTTATTACTAATTGCTGAAACATGTGATGTTGTACCAGCTCATAAACCACAAACTTATCACCAAGCTATACAAATGTACTGGTTCGTTCATATAGGGGTTACTACTGAACTTAATATATGGGATGCTTTTACTCCAGGAAGACTTGACCAGCATTTAAATCCTTTCTATGAAAGAGATGTAGAAAGTGGGATACTAGATAGAGATAGAGCGCAGGAATTACTTGAATGTTTATGGGTTAAATTTAATAATCAACCAGCACCACCAAAAGTTGGTATAACATTAAAAGAAAGTAGCACATATACAGACTTCGCAAATATAAACACTGGTGGAATAAATCCAGATGGTCAAGATGGTGTTAATGAAGTTAGTTATATAATACTTGATGTTATGGATGAAATGAAGTTGATACAACCAAGTTCAAACGTTCAAATAAGTAAAAAAACTCCTCAGAAATTCTTAAAGAGAGCTTGTGAAATATCAAGAAAAGGATGGGGTCAACCAGCATTTTATAATACTGAGGCAATAGTGCAAGAACTTATGGAAGCTGGAAAGACTATAGAAGATGCAAGACTTGGTGGAACTAGTGGTTGTGTTGAAACTGGATGTTTTGGTAAAGAAGCATATGTTTTAACTGGATATATGAATATTCCAAAAATACTTGAATTAACATTAAATGATGGATATGACCCAATTAGCAAAAAGCAAATAGGTATAAAAACTGGAGACCCTAGAAGTTTTAAATCTTATGAGGAATTATTTGAGGCATTTAAAAAGCAATTACACTATATGATTGATATAAAAATAGAAGGAAATGCTGTAATAGAAAATATATGTGCAAAACACATGCCTTGCCCACTTATGTCTACAATAGTTGATGATTGTATAGAAAAAGGTAAAGACTATCAAAGAGGTGGAGCAAGATACAACACTAGATATATACAAGGTGTTGGTATAGGAACTATAACAGATAGTTTAACAGCAATAAAATACAATGTATTCGATAAGCAAAAATTTGATATGAATACATTACTTAAAGCACTTGATGCTAATTTTGAAGGATATGAAGCTATACTTAATTTAGTTTCAAATAAGACTCCTAAATATGGAAATGATGATGATTATGCTGATGAAATAATGCAAGATATATTCAACACATATTATAATGAGGTAACTGGTAGACCAACTGTTTGTGGTGGAGAATATAGCGTAGATATGTTACCAACAACTTGTCATGTATACTTTGGTGAAATTATGGGAGCAAGTCCAAATGGTAGACTTTGTGCAAAACCAGTTTCAGAGGGAATCTCACCTGAAAAAGGTGGAGATACTAATGGACCTACAGCAGTTATAAAATCTTGTGCTAAGATGGACCATATAAAAACTGGTGGAACATTATTAAATCAAAGATTTGCGCCATCAGTAGTTCAAGGGGAAAAAGGATTGGATAATATGGCTAATCTAGTAAGAGCATACTTTAATATGGATGGGCATCATATACAATTCAATGTATTTGATAAAAATGTATTATTAGAGGCTCAAAAAAATCCTCAAGATTACAAAGACTTAATAGTTAGAGTTGCAGGATATAGTGACCATTTCAATAATCTAAGTAGAACACTACAAGATGAGATAATAGGAAGAACTGAGCAAACATTCTAGGATTGTTTGTAAACAAAATTTATCACTATATAAAAACACAACTGGTATAATAGAGTATATACTATAGATACCATTTAAAAAATTTCAGATTAATTATGAGCTAACTTTCTAAATTGGAAGTTAGCTCGTTAAGTTTAATGAAAAAATCGTTAAATTTATATTTAATAAGCTTTATACAGAGCAATAATTTATATTAATAATATTAAGTTTTATGTGTATAAGACAATTTTAAGCAGTTAAAATATAGTTAATTTAGCTACTTTAAAATAAAAACTAATAGAAAAAAGGAGATTTGATATGAAAACTTTAGGATTTATTGGTTCAGGAAATATGGGAAGTGCAATGATAGGTGGTATAGTAAAATCAGGTCTAGTAAAAGCAGAAGATATAACTGTATCAGACTTAAGCCAAATCGCTTTAGATAAAGTAAAAGCAGAATTTTCAGTAAACACTACGACTGATTCAAAGGTAGCTGTTTCAAATTCTGATGTAATATTAGTGGCACTTAAGCCTAATATATGTGAAAAAGCTTTAGCTCCACTTAAAGAATTAATAGATGCAGATAAAATAATAGTGTCAATAGCAGCAGGAAAAACTATAGAAGCATTGGAAAATATTATAGGTTCAGATAAAAAAATAGTAAGAGTAATGCCAAATACTCCAGCTCTTGTTGGGGAAGGTATGTCAGCTCTTTGTAAAAATAATAATGTGACTGATGAAGAATTAAATATGATTAAGGCTTTATTTGAATCATTTGGAGAGGCAGAGATAGTATCAGAATATTTAATGGATACTGTTACAGGTGTTAGTGGGTCTTCTCCTGCTTATGTGTTTATGTTTATAGAAGCTATGGCAGATGCAGCAGTATTAGCTGGTATGCCAAGACAACAAGCTTATAAATTTGCATCACAAGCAGTTATGGGTTCAGCTAAGATGGTTCTTGAAACTGGTAAACATCCAGGTGAATTAAAGGATATGGTTTGTTCTCCAGCAGGGACTACTATAGAAGCAGTTAGAGTATTAGAAGAAGAAGGGTTTAGAGCAGCAGTTATAAAATCTATTGTTGCCGCTACAGATAAATCTAAAGATATGAGTAAATAGTAAATTAAGAATAATGTAAAAATAAATGTCTCAAAATAAATTCTTTAGTTTGTTTTGAGACATTTTCTATAGATATTAGTAAATATATTTTATAAAAAGAAGGACTTCTTATATTTTTTCCTTTTAAATTATGTAAATAGATGCTAATTTATTTAGATACAAATTTATCTATAGAGTTGATATTTTTGATTTTATTCTATAATATAATCTTTCTATAAATAACTAGTAAAATCTATTCTTTTATTGTATTTTGTTATATAATATTATAAATATGTATTCATAATATTGATAAAGTAATAGATGTTAATGAAAGATTAAAATAGGTATTGAGAAGATGTATATTTATTCATATTTCTAGTAAAAAGTTAATGACATTTTAAAATAATTACAATAATAAATCACCTATTTCTAGATACTATGTAATGTTTTTTATAGATATATTTTAATCAAGTCTTATGTTGGAGTGTTTCTTTAATGGGACCTATTGACATTAAAAAATAATATTAAGACAAATTTAAAAAATTTGAGCTTGAATTTAAGGAACTTATTTTATTTTTCAAAAATGAAGTAAGCTTTTTTATTTTATTATAATGAGCACATATTGATTTATGTAAAAAGTAAATTTAAAAGATAAAAAGAGGTGATTTGTATGTGTAATGAAAATCATAAAAAAAACCACCAGCTTGCTTCAGAAGAATTTTATAAAGAAGTAGGAAAAAAATTAAAGAAAATTAAAACTACTAAACAGGCATTAACACTAATTACATTAGATTTTGATAATTTTAATTATATAAATGACTTCTTTAGGTATAAGGCTGGAGATTCAACACTAGAAAAGATAAGTGAACATTTTAATACACATCTTCAAGGAGATGATATTTTCTGTAAAGTTCATGCGGACCATTTTTTATTCTGTTTGCATACAGACAATCAAGTAATTGCATCACAAATGTTTTTACAACTTACAGATTTAAAGAAGGCGTTGGAGAATATTCTTCCACCACATTATAATTTAGTTGCAAGTGCAGGAATTATTGTGGTTAGAGATGATGCCATAACACTTTCTGCATTACTTGATAAAGCAAACTATGCTCGTAAAAAATCTAAGGGAAATACCTTGAATACATTTAGCTTTTATGATGATAAAATGAGTCAGGAAGTTGAATGGAAAAAACAAATTACATTTATGATGGACTTTGCATTGAAAAATCATGAGTTTGAAATGTATTTACAACCAAAATTGTTAATTAAAACGGGTGAAGTTGTTGGAGCAGAGGCACTTGTACGTTGGAATAGTTCTGAGTTAGGTATGATTTATCCAGATAAGTTTATTTCAATCATGGAGCAAAACGGATTTATTAGACAACTTGACTTTTTTATGTTGGAGGAGGCCTGCCATTTCCTAAAATGTAGCAAAGAAAAGGGAATCCCACAGCTTCCTATCTCAGTTAATTTCTCTAAAGCACATTTACAAACAGATAAATTAGTTGAAAAAATTTTTCAAACTGTAAATCGAATAGGTGTCTCTACTCATATGATTGAAATTGAGTTTACTGAAAATTTATTTTCAGACAACATTAATAAATTAATTGAAATTGTTTCTGAACTTAAAATGCTTGGTTTTAAAGTATCTCTAGATGATTTTGGAAGTGCTTATTCTTCTCTTAATTATTTAAAAGATATTCCAATTGATATTGTCAAGATTGATAAAGCATTTTTAAATGCATCCACTAATACAGATAAGGGAAAGATTATTATCGCTAAAGTTATAGAATTGATTAAATCTCTACGTATCCTATCAGTTATGGAAGGCGTAGAAAATGATGAACAAGTAAAATTTCTTCAAAAGTTAAACTGTGATTTAGGACAGGGATATTTTTATGCTAAGCCAATGCCTGCTAGTAACTATATCGATTTTGTTAATAGTGGCTCTGTTATTGAAGATATACAGAAACATATTAGTGGAAAGACTGAAGAAAAACAGGATAAATCTCATATTTATGTAATTCCACAAGAATTTCAAATGGATAATTGGGAACTTTATACGCTAGGTAAAAATATTGACATGGGTCTAATGAAAGGTTATCTTGATGGAGAAGCAACAGTTCAGTATGTCAATGACCGTGCATTAGAATACCTTGGTTACACTAGACAAGAATTTAGAGAAGTATTTAATAATAGTATAATTGCATTTACACATCCAGATGATGCGCATATTGTTCAGAAGAATGCAGAGGAACTTATATCTAGTGGAAAGCCATTGAAATTTCAAACTCGTGCTATTCGTAAAGATGGAAAGATTATTGTGTTACAAGGGCGTTCTTCATGTATTATTGATAATCAAGGAAGACCTGTTGGTTTATATGCATTTCAAGATGTTACAGATGAATTGGATAAAACTGTACAATTAAAGCAATCTCTAGAAAATAAAATAAAAGAATTGGAAGAATCTATAGCATCTGAACAAGAAACCAAAGAAGCACTTCTTATTAGTGAAGAAAAATATCGTATTATTATAGAACAAAGTGATGATATTATGTTTGAATGGGATTTTAAATCAGATACAATTATATTTTCTGGAAGGTATGAAACCTTATTTGGATATTCGCCTTTTACAAGGCATATTACTACTAACAGGGAAGTACGTAATAAGATTCATCCAGATGATTTAGAAGTTTTTGAAGAATGGATTGTAAATACATATAAAAAACCAGGATATTCAGTATCTAGTTATCGAATTAAGGATATTAAGGGGAATTACTTATGGATGAATTGTCGTTCAACTGCTATTTCTGATAGTAAAGGAAATATAATTAGAGCTGTAGGTGTATTTTCTAATATTAATGCACAAAAACAACAATTAGATGACTTAATTATAAAATCACAGTTAGACCCATTAACGAAATTATTAAATAAAGCTGAATTTAAAAATAGAATTGACCAATTTCTAAAATCATCCAATAATAAATTAGGTGCTTTCTTTATTATAGATATTGATAATTTTAAAGGATTGAATGACACTCTTGGTCATCAGTTGGGTGATAATATATTAATAGATGTAGCAAATAAAATAAGTGGTGTTTTTCCTGAAACAGATATGATTGGAAGAATAGGTGGTGACGAGATTGCAGTGTATTTTCCTTATACAGATAGTAATATAATTAGAAGTAAAGCAGAGTATTTATCTCAATCACTTAGATTATCTTATTATGGTGCTGTAAGTAAGTATGAAATTTCAGGAAGTGTCGGAATATCTTTCTATCCTGAACATGGTGATACTTTTAATATGCTTTATCGTTTTGCTGATATTGCTCTTTATAATTCCAAAAACAATGGAAAAGATAGATATACTTTATATGACAACAATATTACCAATTCTCTTTTGGATAATAGCAACCAAGTAGAATATACAACTAATTTTTTAAATACATATTTTCAAAATGATATAACTTTTCGTGTCTTTGAAATGCTTTACGAAACAAAAAATGTATCTAAAAGCATTCAAAGTATATTAAATTTATTAGGTGAAAGATATAACATGGATAGAGTATACATTTTTGAAATTGATGAAAAAAAACAGCAGACTAGTAATACATATGAATGGTGTGCTCCAGGTATCTCATCTGAAATTGATTCTTTACAAAATATTCCTTTAGGAGAGATTACTTCATATATAAGTCAATACAGTAATGAAGGTATTTTTTGTTGTAAAGACATTGAAAATACAACACCTGAGATTCGCAATATTTGTGCTCCACAGGGAATAAAATCCCTTCTTCATTGTGCCATATATAATGAAGGAGTTATGACTGGTTTTATTGGTTTTGACGTATGTAGAGAGAATTATAGTTGGACAGGAGAGGAGATTGCTATTATTGGATACATTTCTCGAATTCTTTCTGTATTTTTAATTAAGAACACTACAACAACAAAATTACGAACTAGCTACAAGAATTATGAAGAGATGGTAGAAAACCTAAATGGACATGTTTATGTTATTGACCCTAATACCTATGAAGTACTTTATGTAAATCGTGCAATTCAAGAATTAGGGCTTAGTACTGGAGAATCTTGTTATAAAATGGCGTTTGGTTCAGAGGAACCTTGCGAAAATTGTCCTATAAATAACTTTAATGATGAAATTCATTATGCATCAGAAGAAATTTATTCTGAGGTATTAGATAGATGGGTAAATTCAGCAGCTTCAAAAATGAAATGGGAGGGTGAGAAAGACGCAGTTCTAGTTTGTTGTACTGATATTTCAAAATATAAACATAAGGCCACAATATAGACTACTAAAATTTAGTGATTCTGGTATTCTTAGTTAATGAAAAGAAAATATATTATATTTGACAATAAAATTAGAAAATTAGTGTTAGTTAATTTTTTTACTAGACAAATGACTGCAAAAGAGAAATTAGATAATATATTAGTTGATAGAAAATAACATGAACAAGTCTATAATTAATAGATTAAAATAGATTGACAATAATTAAAAATAAATCCCTATAATACTTTTTTTAATATCTCTTTATACTTATAAAAAAAGAAGCTATCACAGAGCAATTTAAAATTGTTTGTGTGATGGCTTCTTTTATTGTTATAATAAGATTTTTGTAGAAACTATCTTTAAAGGATAGTCCCTTAAATTTATTTTCAAATTAAAATATTCATATATTAGTGTGTACTGCTTTTTTTATTATCTTTCTCATCTGAGCAAGAATTAGAACTTGGACATCCAGAACAACCAGAGCATCCACTACAGCTATCTCCATTCTTTGTAGACTTGAATTTATTAAATAAAATCACAAATGCAAGAACTATAATTATTCCACCTATCAAAGCTTCCATTATTGAATTACCCATAAATAATACTCCACCAATACTTTTAACTATAAATGCCATTACCCATGCTAATATAAACTGATATGCAAATGATGCAAACATCATTTTATTGCCGTATTCTTTTTTCATAGTTGCAAGTGCAGCTATACATGGAGTATATAAAGCAGTAAATATCAAGAAAGTATATGCAGTAACTCCATTAAATATTGTTGGCAATACAACAGTTAGATTACCATATAGTATGTTTAAAGAGTTTACCACGATTTCTTTTGCGCCAAGGCCACTTAAAATAGCAACTGAAGTTCTCCAATCATCAAAACCAAGAGGCTTGAATATAGGGGCTATAATATGACCTAAGGTAGCTAAAAAGCTTACATTTATATCTTCTGTATATCCAAAAACATTAAATGAAGAAAGTCCCCAAATTACAACTGACATTGCAAACATAACAGTAACAACTCTTATTAAGAAACCTTTTGATTTATTCCATGTATTTTTAATAAGTGCATCTATAGTAGGTATTCTATATTCTGGCAATTCTAATATAAATGGTTCAGACTCTGTTTTAAATGCTGTTTTATTTAAGAATAGTGCAATTACTATTGCCATAACTATACCAACTAAGTATAGTGATGTAGTTACTAAGGCAGCATTATGTGGGAAGAATATAGCTACAAATAGTGCATATATAGGCAGTTTTGCTCCACAAGTCATAAGTGGTGCAATAAGAGCTGTGACTCTTCTATCTTTTTCACTTTCCAATGTTCTAGTTGCCATTATAGCTGGAGAAGAACATCCCATACCCATAACAATAGGTATAAAAGCTTTACCAGATAGGCCAACTTTTCTCATAACTTTATCCATTAAAAATGCTGTTCTTGACATATATCCACTATCTTCAAACAATGATATACCAAAAAATAATGTGAATATTAAAGGGAAGAATGGTAAAGTCCCACCAACACCTCCAATTATACCATCAACTATAAGTGATTTAAACCAAGGGCTAGAGTTAGATAACATATCACTAGCAGGTGTAGAGATATAAGTTTCTATAAGACCAGCAAAGCCCTCTTGTAATGGTCCTCCAACCCAATCAAAGGTAAATTTAAATAAGAGGAACAATACACCAATAAATATTGGATAGGCTAATATAGGATTTAAAACTATATTGTCTATTTTATCACTGATAGATTTTTTTTCTGTATATGTAGTTTTTGTACATCTTGATAAAATGGATTCTAATTTTTTGTATGTTTCCGTTTCACTTCCAAAGTTTGTTTGATATATAAAAGATTTTTGAGTAGCTTCTTTAATTTCTTCTTCTATTTTTTCAACACCATTTTTCTTCTTTGCAATAATTGGAACAACAATTACTCCAAGTTCTTCACCTAATTTTTTAGCATCTATATTAATACCTTTAGATTCTGCTATATCTAACATATTAAGAAGTATGACTATAGGTTTGTTAAATTGCATAAGTTGAGTCGTTAAGTAGAGATTTCTCGATAAGTTAGATGCATCAACTACATTCACTATTACATCAACATCCTCATTTTCTAAATATGATTTAGAAACCTTTTCTTCATTTGAGAAAGTATCCATTGCATATATACCTGGTAAATCTACAACCTTTATTTCTTTCCCAATAAATCCTTCTTTTTTTTCTATAGTAACACCAGGCCAGTTACCTACATATTGATTTGAACCTGTAAGTAGGTTGAAAACAGTAGTTTTACCAACGTTTGGGTTTCCTAATAATGCTACATTAATCACAGGTAGCTCCTCCTCTATTATTGTAAAGAAATATTTTTAGCATCAGATTTTCTAATAGCAAGGTCAAAGCCTCTAAATCTGATTATAATTGGGTCTCCAAATGGAGCAACCTTTTTAACTTCTATTTCAGTACTATTTATACATCCAAGTGCAAGTAATCTTTTAGATAATTTAATATCTCCATCTATACTATTAATAAGTCCTTTTTCTCCTATTTTTAAATCGTAAACAGTCATTATTAGCACCTCCTAATGAAATTCATTATCATTAAAATTGTAACAAGTATGATACAAAAAGTCAAGAATTATAGAGGCAATTGAACACTGAGACCCCTAATATTTATTCTAAATAAATTGAAAAATATTTTAATCTAAATTAGGTGTTTTTATATCTTTTGTATTATAATGTAAGATGATAGATAAAATTTGGAGGAATTAACTTAATGAAAACTAGAAAAATGACATTTTTAGGTCTTATGATAGGGTATAGTTTAGCTTTATATGTATTAGAGACATATATACCAAATCCTCTTATAGTTATATTTCCAGGGGCAAAATTGGGTTTGAGCAATATTATAACTTTAATTTCATTAATGTTGTTAGGTGTCAAAGATACTGTTATAATTGTTACTATCAGGGTAATTTTGTCATCAATATTCGCAGGTCCTTTGTCCTATCTTCTATTTAGTATAGGAGGAGCTTATCTAAGTCTTTTATTTATGTATTTAGCAAGTAAAATAAAAGGTCTATCATTGATAGGGATAAGTATCATAGGTGCAATAGGACATAATATAGGTCAATTAATAGTTGCAAGTTTAATCATAGAAAATATACTTGCTATAGGATACTTACCATTTATGTTAATGGCATCATTAGTAACGGGTATGTTTGTAGGCTTAGTGTCTAGGTATACAGTACCCAAGCTGGAGCATTTTTATAGTAAGTTTTATTGACATAATATTGACAAAATATAATATTGTTTGATAAAATGTATATAAAAATATACAAATTTGTAATAGTGGTGATTATTATGGCGAACAGTGAATTAGAAGCGTTAAAAAATGAGATTGAAGCAGTTAGAGAAGAGATAAATACATACATAGAATATCCAGAAATATTTCAAGAAGAGTTAGTAGAATCAAGTAAGAAAATAGATATATTAATAAATAAATACATGTACTTAAGCAAATAGCCCACAGTTGTGGGTTTTTTTGTATCAAAAATTAACAGATAGCCATATTTTACATATATTAATAATAATATTAAGATATAAAATAATATTTCTGGTGTGTAAATTATCTGTAGGACATAATTATGATTAAGTCAGGAGGGGTTTATATTATGGTTGATATAGGAAGTAAGGAAATAGCAATAAGATTATTTTTAGCCCTAATAATTGGAGGAATAATAGGTTTAGAGAGAGAAAAAATAAGGCAATTTGCAGGATTTAGGACACATATATTAATAGCAATAGGTTCTTGTATTGTTTCAATAACTTCAATTCAGTTGTTTTCTGATTATAATTTATATACAAATGCCGACCCAGCAAGAATGCCTGCTCAGGTATTATCTGGAATTGGTTTTTTAGGAGCAGGAGCAATTTTAAAAAATAAAGGTGGAGTAAAGGGGCTTACTACAGCTGCTGGGATG
Organism: Clostridioides sp. GD02377; assembly: GCF_045899875.1. Classification (NCBI taxonomy): domain Bacteria; kingdom Bacillati; phylum Bacillota; class Clostridia; order Peptostreptococcales; family Peptostreptococcaceae; genus Clostridioides; species Clostridioides sp. GD02377. The sequence goes on along the minus strand of NZ_JBJODA010000011.1, from coordinate 66,660 downwards.
TGGGCAACTGCATGTATCGGAATAGCAGTAGGTTATGGTTATTATGAATTATCAATTTTAGGTGGGCTATTTGTAATGATAGCATTATTTGTACTTAGGATAATAAATACTTTTCTATTCAGTCAAGAAAAAAATGTTTTGATATTAAAATTAAGTAATTTGGATTCAATACCTTTTTTATATGATAAATTTGAAAAAAGTCAACTTATTGTAAGAAACATGGAAATAGAATGTCGTAATGAAGAATACTGGAAGGTTAATTTTTTTGTATCTTATGGCAAGAGAATACACTTACATGATGTTATGAAAGAAATAAATATGATAGAAGGAGTAATAAATGTAGATTATTTGGACTAAAATATATACAATATATTTTGTAAAGAGAATAAAATATAAATCAAATCAAAATAGAGGTGTATTATATGGAAACTGATAGAAGTAAAATAGAAGAAAAGTATAAGTGGAAGATAGATAAGATGTATTCTAGTAAAGAAGATATCGAAAAAGATATAAGCAAAGTAAAAAGTCTTATTCAAGAAGTAAAAGAATATAAAGGGAAAGTTTCTGAGAGTAAAGAGAATTTATATAAAGTATTAAATATTTCTGAAAATGCATCTAGAATTGTTCAAAATCTATATGTATATACTCATATGAAACAACATGAAGACACTAGAATTAATGACAATCAAGGTAGAGCTACTAAGACAGAGATGTTATCGACTGATTTGGGTGTAGCTACTTCTTATATAGTTCCAGAAATACTGGCTATAGAAGAGAATAAATTGAATGAATATTTAAAGGATGAGAAGTTATCTTTTTATACAAAGTATATCAAGGATATATTAAGAGATAAACCTCACACTTTGAGTGAGAAAGAAGAAGAAATACTTGCAGCTACATCAGAATTATCGACGGTTCCAGAAAATGTATATGATATGTTAACATATGCAGATATGGAATTTCCTGAGATTGAAGATGAAGAAGGCAATAAAGTTAAGCTTTCTCATTCTAATTACTCTTTATTTATAAAAAGTAAAAATGGTAGAGTTAGAAAAGACGCTTTTGAAGGCGTATTTTCAACTTATGGAAAATATAAAAATACATTTGCATCAACACTTTATGGTGGTGTAAAGTCAGAAATATTTTATGCAAAAACTAGAAAATATAATTCGGCAATAGAAGCTTCTTTATTTTCAGATGATGTAAGTTTGGATGTCTACAATAATCTTATATCAGCTATAGATGAAAGTCTCCCTACTTTGAATAAATATGTTGAACTTAAAAAGAAATTTTTAGGTCTAAATGAAATACACATGTATGATTTATATGTTCCTTTGACAGATAAGTTTGACATGGATATACCATATGATAAAGCACAAGATATCATATTAGAGGCACTTAAGCCTTTGGGAGAAGAGTACTTGAAAGTTATAAAAAGTGCATTTGAAGAAGGTTGGATTGATGTATATGATAATGAAGGTAAAAAAGGAGGAGCTTATTCTTGGGGAAGTTATGATTCGCATCCTTATATATTAATGAGTTATAAAAATGACCTTAATTCTCTATTTACTTTAATTCATGAGTTAGGGCATTCTGTTCATAGTCATTATTCAAGAACAAGTCAGCCATTTTTATATTCGGACTATAAAATATTCGTTGCAGAAGTTGCATCTACTTTAAATGAATTACTTCTTATAAATTATTTATTAGAAAATTCTAAGTCTAAAGATGAAACTATATATCTATTAAATTATTATTTAGAACAATTTAGGACTACAGTTCATAGACAAACTATGTTTGCTGAATTTGAGAAAATTGTACATGGAAGGGTAGAGAGTGGAGAGCCACTTACTGCTGATGAATTTACTGACATATACTATAAATTAAATGAAAAGTATTATGGAAAATCTGCAATAGTAGATAAACAAATAGGAATAGAGTGGGCTAGAATCCCTCATTTTTATTCAAACTTCTATGTATATAAGTATGCTACAGGATTTTCGGCTGCAAGTGCTTTAAGCCAACAGATACTTTCAGAAGGTAGTACTGCTGTAGATAGATATATAAACTTTTTAAAAAGTGGAGGGTCAGAGTATCCTTTAGAACAATTAAAATCTGCTGGTGTAGACATGACAAAAAAAGAGTCTATAGAGGAAGCCTTGAATGTATTTGATGGTTTAGTTAATAAACTAGAAAAAGAGTTATAGAATATAATAAATCAATCAAAGATAACTTAAAAAAATTAAACTAATTTAGAATATACCCTATGAAATTAAATTTTTACATGCATTTAACAATATTTACACTTACTTAACCTCGCTCTAATATTCACTTAACAAAAAATATGTATTATTAAAATATAGAAAATATGAAAACAAAAAAATTAAAATATAAGCGGGGGTAAGTGAAATGTTTAAAAAGAAAATAGGAGTTCTTTTAGCTAGTACAATGTTAGTTGGAGTTTTAGCAGTAGGATGTGGCTCTGGTTCAGGAGGTTCAGGAGACTCAAATAAGGTTTCTGTTTCAGGTTCAACTTCAATAGGTCCTCTTATGGAAACTATAGGAGAAAAGTTTCAAGAAAAAAATGAAGGTGTTAGTGTAGAAGTACAACAGATTGGTTCTTCTGGAGGTATAAAAAATGCTATGGAAGGAACATCTGAGATAGGAATGAGTTCAAGAGATTTAAAAGATGAAGAAAAAAGCGCTGGATTAAAGGAAACTAAGATAGCAATAGATGGAATAGCATTAATAACTAATACTGCTAACCCAGTAAAAAATCTAACAATGGATGATGTTAAAGGTATTTATACAGGAAAGATAACTAACTGGAAAGACGTAGGAGGAAATGATGCACCAATAGTAATTGTATCAAGAGAAGAAGGTTCAGGAACTAGAGATGGATTCCAAGAAATTGTAGGATTCAAATCAGAAGAATTAACTAAAGATGCACAAATAAGTGATGGTTCAGGAAATATAAAAACTACAGTTGAAGGAAATGAAAATGCTATAGGATATATATCATTTGGATATGTTGATGAAAAAGTGAATAGTTTAAAAGTAAATGATGTTGAAGCAACTGATGCCAATGTAATAGCTAATAAATATCCAATATCAAGACCATTTATACTAGTTAATAAAGAAGATAACTTATCAGAAAAAGGCAAAGCTTTAATAGATTATATATTAAGTGATGAAGGACAAGCTCTTGTTTCAGAAAAAGGATTTATTAAAGTTAATCAATAAGATGAATATTTAATATAAAATAGATACAGTACCCTGCAATATAAGCACCTAAAAATGTTGCTTATTTGCAGGGTATTGTCTATTATTGGTGGTATAAATATAAACATTTTAATTACATAATAGATATTTTAGTACATTATCTCTGAAGAATATTGGAATATTGACAAAATAATATTACAATGTTAGAATAAAAAGGAAATTTATTAAAATGTATTAAAATTTTTTAACAAAAATATTTTAGAAACTGAGAAGTATACCTTATTATTGGGCATCTAGAGGTATATGGAGTTAGTGGTGCAACCGGCTATGAATGTAATCTTATATTGCATAGCCTTTTTTTGTTTTAAATTTAACAAAAATATTTAAAAATCTAAAAGCTATTGCATTAGTAGTTAGATTTAATTTGATACGTGGAAATTTGGCTTTTAAAGTAGCCATTTGTTGGAAAAGGGGAATTTTTAAAAAAGTATAATGCAATTATAATAAAAAAATAAAGTCTTTATAAATATTAAGACATGAAATATAAACATTTTGTAACAATACATTTACCAAAATAATCCAATTTATTTTATATTATAACTATATAAACCATATAAATCAATACTCAAACTGGCTTATTGACAAGTTTCTAGAGAAATAATAAATTTATAATATAAAATTGCTTTAAGCTCCATTTTCCAACAATCGGAGACTTTGATTAGTATTTAATAATGAATCTTAATATTTAATACAATATTCAAGAATTATTCAAAAATACTTAAGTTTTATAGTCTAGTTTGTAAAGATATTATAAAATAATAATACCAGTTATATAAAAAATAAAACATCATAATTTGTAATAATTAAAATCTGAGACTATGATTGAAATATTTTTGAATGGAGTGGTGTAATGTATAACTTACTAGTTGTAGATGATGATGTTGATATTTTAAATATAAATCAAATTTATTTTTCAAATATAGGTTTTAATGTATATACATCTAAGACAGCTAAAAGTGCTATGAAGATAGTAGAAAGTGTGGTTTTAGATTGTATAATTCTAGATATTTCATTGCCAGACTTAGATGGATATAAAGTATGCAATGCTATAAAAGAAAAGGTTAACATACCTATAATATTTTTATCTAATTATGAACATGAGGAAGAAAGAGTTCAGGGATTTTTAGCTGGAGGGGATGATTATATAACAAAACCATATAGCTTAAAAGAACTTGAACTTAGAATATATGCGCGTATGAGGCAATATAAAAATATTACATCAGTTCCTAATGTGTTAAAGTTTTCATCTTTAGTAATAAATGTGAATTCAAGAAAAGTAACTTTTGACGAAAAAAGTATCGACTTAACCACCATGGAGTTTGAAATACTGCTGTTTCTAGCTGAAAATAAAGAACAAGTATTCTCAAAAATAGAAATATATAATCAAGTTTGGAAAATGCCTGATATTGGAGAACAACATACAGTACAGGTTCATATTGCACAGATGAGGAAAAAAATTAATTCTTTAAGCAGAGAACATCAATACATTCAAACCGTATGGGGAAAAGGATATAAGTTTGTACCGTAAGTGAGATGCTGTAATCAATAAATAGTTCTTGTTTTATTTAGTACTACTATGAAAGAGATGTGGTTGATGCAATGAAAAAGTATAACATACTAAAAGGAACTCTCATTGTATTGATAGTCTCTCTGTTGGCAATAACAGGATTAAATCTTCTGTATAAATATGATAACAAATATACATATAAGTCTATTAGAGCAAGTAATGGAATCTTAACTATAAATAATGATACTTTTACTAAAAATAAACTTGTTTTCCTAATAGATGACTGGGAGTTTTATAATCATAAAATATTTAAACCGAATGATTTTATAAAGCAACATATAGAACCAGAATACATTTTTATAGGTCAATATCCAGATTTTTCTATGAGAAAAGAGAATCAGTCACCATATGGCAATGCAACTTATCGTATGAAGATAAAAAATGAAGGTAAGGATAAGGTGTTGAGTCTAGAGATTCCTGAAATTTTTTGTGCAAGTGAAGTATGGATAAATGGAGAAATAGTTTCTAAACTGGGAGAGGTAGGAACAGAAAAATATAGACCAAAAATTAAAAATTCAGTAGTGAGTTTTGTAGCAAAGAAAGATACAGAAATTATAATCAATGTTTCTAATTTCTCACATTATTATAGTGGTATGTATTATCCACCTGCATTAGGAGAAACAAAAGATATAAGTAATATGATATTTTATAGATTACTTTTTTATAGTATAATTTGTTTCACAACTTTTGCAATAGCTGTATTTTCACTAGCTGTTTGGTTTTTATCAAAAAAAAGCAAACTCTACTTTTATTTTGGATGTATGTGTATTTTCTTTGCAATACATGTCTCATATCCTTTTGTACATTTACTGGGACTTCCATTAGTAAACTTTACATATGCAGTTGAAGATGCATCATATTTTATAGCAGTCTTATGTATTATTTGTATAAATGGGAGTATATCAAAAATAGAAGAAAAAAAGGGATATAGATTTTTAATTTTGCCATTAGGAATTACAATGTGTATCATATCTATTGTGATACCAGTTGTTCTTCTCCCATATGATATATATTTTGTTGACATGTATGGAAAATTAATAGATATATATAAATATATTGTATTTATTTATATCTTTGTGTCTTCACTAGTTTCAATCTACAAAAGGACATGCTCTAAACATATAAGTTCTTATATTTTAGTTTCAGTGAACATTGTGTTTGGTATTAGCGTATTATTTGATGCAGTAACGAGTAATAGGTTTGAGCCTATATTTACTGGATGGCAAACAGAATACTGTGGATTTATAATTGTAATTTTATTTTCTATTATGATGATACATAGGAACAGGATGATAATAAAGGAAAATGAAAAACTCACAAAGAATCTTGAACATGAAGTTGAAGTAAGAACTAGTGAACTTACAACACTATTAAATGAACGTAAAAAGTTTTTGGCTGATGTAGCTCATGATTTAAAAGCACCTGTTTCAGCTATACAGGCATTTATAGATTTAATAAAGGTTGGTAATATTCATGTAGATGAAGAGACAAAGTCGTATCTATATGCCATAAATCAAAAATCAAATGAGGTACAGAATAGAGTACGTAGTCTACAAGAATTTACATCACAAGATAAAGAGATTGGTATTAGTGAGAAGATATGTCTAAATGATTTCATCAAAGAGATATATGAAAATAACTTACCAGACACACAAGCATGTGGTGTAAATTTTGAATTGAGTATATTAGATAAAAAAATATATGCAAAGATAAATAAAGAAAGATTGGCTAGAGCATTTGAAAATTTAATTTATAATGCTTTAAGCTTTACTTCATATGATGGGAAGATAAGTTTGTCAATGAATAAAGAAGATGGATTTGCAGTTATTAAGGTTTCTGATAATGGTAAAGGAATACCACCAGAAAATATACCAAAGATATTTGAACGATTCTTTACAGCAAGAGATACTGACATTTCAACAGGTCAAGGGTTAGGGTTATATATTGTAAAGTCCATTATAAAAGAACATAATGGAGAAATTTTTGTAGATTCGCAGTTAGGAAAAGGAACTGTTTTTACAATAAAATTAAGTCTATGTTTTTCATAATAATGGGTTATTTAATATAAAAGAATAATGATATTTAGGAGTGATTATAATGCAAACTAAGATATTAATAATAGATGGAGACAAGAATAATTGCCAGGAATTGAAAAACTTTTTAGAAGGAAAAGGGATAACTATAGATTTAGCATATAGCTGTGAAGAAGCTATTGGAAAAATATTTAGCAATAGATATGATTTAATATTTTTAGAGATAATCTTAACTGATGGTGATGGATGGACTCTTTGCAAGAAAATAAGAAATGTAACTACTTGTCCAATTGTTTATATGACTTACATAAATGAAGACCAAAGTATTTTAAATGCCTTAAATTCTGGAGGAGATGACTACTTAATTAAACCTCTAAATCTGGAAATTTTATATGCAAAAGTAAAAGCAATTTTAAGAAGAGTAAATTCATATGTAAATAGCAATGAAAGTAATTCGAAATTAGAGGAATATAATAGAACTAGTGGAGTAATAAAATTAGAAGACAAAATAATAAAATTAACTCCAACAGAAAATAAATTATTAAATTATTTTATAGAGAATCCCGAAAAGACATTAACTACTAAAGAGATATATGAACATGTGTGGTTAAATGAATATTTAGAAGATAATTATAGTGTAGTAGTTGCAGTGAACGGATTGAGAAAGAAAATAGAAAAAGATTATAAAAATCCTCAAAAAATTATAACAATAAGAGGAGCAGGATACTATTTTAATAAGGAATAATATGAATGTATAGGTTATAAAGGACTAAATTTAATTAATAAATATCAATAGCAGATATAAGTAATGAGTTACATGGAAAATGTATTATTACTTATATCTGCTATTTTAATATAATCAAATAACATCATAATGTAAACTAAATGTCAAAAATAGTTCTAAAAGTAAAATCGATGTTAAAAAAGTGAATATAATTTTACACTTGTTTAACTTAATCCTAATATAGATTTAACTTAAAAAAAGTAGAATAAAAGTATAGAAAATTTAATTGATACGAATTATAAAAATTTAAATTTTGAATACAGAATTAAAATCGATAAGTATATTTTAATGGGAGGATATTATGATAGTAAAATCTAGGTTAGTAGGTTTAGAAAAAAATGACAATAATGGCAACAAGACAAAATATATAGTTGAAAAAGTAGCAAAAAATATTTTTCTACTTAGTGCTTTGGTAGCAGTTGCAAGTTTACTTTTGATAATAGGATTTGTATTTTATAAAGGTCTAAGACCATTTATATTTGAGGGATACTCATTTATAGATTTTTTAACTGGTGCAGATTGGGTTCCTTCTGCTAATAAATTTGGAATATCATCTATGATAGTAGCTTCAATATTTGCAACACTTGGAGCACTTGTGATAGGAGTACCAGTAGGAATATTAACATCTATATTTATAGCAGAAGTAGCACCTAAGAGATTAGCAAAAATAATGTCACCAGCAGTTGAACTTCTAGCAGGTATACCTTCAGTATTATATGGTGTATTTGGTCTTGCGGTGATAGTTCCAATGATACAAAACATATTCAATCTTCCAAAAGGTCAAAGTTTATTAGCAATAGTAATAGTATTAGCAGTAATGATGTTACCAACAATAATATCTGTATCAGAAACAGCTATAAGAGCAGTACCAAAAGCATATAAAGAAGGTTCATTAGCACTTGGGGCATCAAAAATAGAAACAATATTTAAAGTTGTATTACCAGCTGCAAAATCTGGAGTATTAGCTGCAGTGGTATTAGGAGTAGGAAGAGCTTTAGGAGAAACAATGGCAGTAATACTTGTTGCAGGGAACTCACCAGTTATGCCAACTTCAATAACAGATAGTGTAAGACCACTTACAACTAATATAGCACTTGAAATGGGATATGCGTTTGGTACACATCAAGAAATGCTATTTGCAACTGGAGTAGTATTGTTCACATTTATATTAATCTTAAACTTAGTTTTAAATAAACTTTCAAATAAGGCGGTAAATTAGGATGAGAAAGTTCAGAGAAAATACATTAAAGTTATTAGTATACCTATCAGCACTATTTACAATAGTATCATTAGTAGTCATAGTAGGATTTATATTTATAAAGGGAATTGGAAATATGAATTTTAATTTCTTATTTAGCAATTATTCAGCATCAGGTGATGGTGGTATACTTCCAATGATAATTACAACATTATACACAGTAGTAGTTTCTATAGTTGTAGCAACTCCTATAGGAATCTTAGCTGCTATATATTTGCAAGAGTATGCAAAGAAAGGAAAAGCAGTTACAGCAATAAGATTTGCAACTGAAAGTTTATCAGGAATACCATCTATAGTGTATGGATTATTTGGAGGAATTTTCTTTGTTGTTACATTAAAAATGGGATACTCAATAGTTGCAGGTTCTCTTACAGTAGCAATAATAATTTTACCAGTAATAATTCGTACAACAGAAGAAGCTTTAAAGACAGTTCCTCAAGCATATAGAGAATCATCATTAGCATTAGGGGCTACTAAATTTCAGACTTTATACAAGGTAGTACTTCCAAGTGCGATACCAGGAATCTTATCAGGAGTAATCTTGTCAGTTGGTCGTATAATTGGGGAATCAGCTGCAATCTTACTTACAGCAGGTACTGTAGCTAAGATGCCAGGTGGAATATTTGATAGTGCAAGAACACTAACTGTACACTCATACTTGCTAACTAAAGAGAGTGGAGATATAGCAACAGCAGCTAGTATAGGAATTGTTTTGATAGTAATTGTATTAGCACTAAATATGCTAGCAAGATTTGTCGCTAAGAAATTAAATAAGGCTAATTATTAAATTTAAGAGGTGTGAATAATGGAATTAATCGATAAGATAAAAATGAGTGTAAAAGATTTGGATTTATTTTATGGTGACAAGCAAGCATTAAATAAAATAAATATGGATATAAAAGAAAATAAAGTTACTGCTTTAATAGGACCATCTGGATGTGGAAAATCAACTTTTATAAGAACATTAAACAGAATGAATGACCTAATAGAAGATGTAACAATTAAAGGAAACATCTTTGTGGATGGAGAAGACATATATACTTCAGATGATGTAATAAATCTTCGTACTAAAGTAGGGATGGTATTTCAAAAACCAAATCCATTTCCTATGAGTATATATGATAATGTTGCATATGGTCCTCGTACACAGGGACTAAGAGATAAGAAACAATTAGATAAGATTGTAGAAGAGAGTTTGAAAGGGGCAGCTATTTGGGATGAGGTTAAAGATAGACTTAAATCATCTGCATTAGGATTGTCTGGTGGACAACAACAACGTATATGTATAGCAAGAGCAATTGCTATGAGACCAGAAGTTATTCTAATGGATGAACCTACATCTGCCTTAGACCCAATTTCAACATTAAAAGTTGAGGAACTTATAGAAGACTTAAAAAAAGACTACACAATAGTCATAGTTACTCATAATATGCAGCAAGCTGCTCGTATATCAGATGAAACAGCTTTTTTCTTAAATGGAGAGGTTATAGAATTTAGTGATACAAAAACTATGTTTACCACTCCTGTAGATAAAAGAACAGAAGACTATATAACAGGTAGATTTGGTTAAAATATATAACTATAAAGGAGTTAGACAATGGTCAATAATAGCTTAGATATAAGTATTGATACTTTAAAGGAACAAACAGTACTTATGATGGAAAAATGTGAAGAAGCAATAGAAAAGTCTGTGACTTGTATGATAGAGAAGGATTTAGAGGGTGCAAGAAAAGTAGTAGAAAATGATGAAGAGATAAATAAATTGAGAGAAGAGATAAGAGATAAAAGTATAGAACTAATAGTATTAAAGCAACCAATGGCAAGAGACTTAAGATTTATCTATTCATTAGGAAATATATCAATAGAGTTAGAAAGAATAGGAGATTATGCAGCCAACATAGCTAGAGAAATGTTGAAAATAGGTGGAGAAGCTTATATAAAAGAGCTGATAGATATTCCTAAGATGGCAAAAGAGTGTAAGGATATGATGTCTCAGACTAGAGAAGCTTTAATCTTATTTGATGCAAGTATAGCTTATGATGTAGGAACTAAAGATGATATTGTAGATGGTTTGTATGAACAAGTACAAATTGACTGTCTAAAAATAATGCATGAAAATACGAATACTATAGACCAAGGAGTAAAACTTTTACTTATAGGAAGATACCTTGAACGAATTGGAGACCACATAACAAATGTATGTGAAAAGATAATTTTTGCAATTGAAGGTAAAATGGTAGAGATAGGATAAAAAAACTGCTTTAAAGCAGTTTTTTTTATTGTCTAAATTAAGAAGTAATTGATAAAAAAATATGATTAATGGGTAAATTTAAAAAATTGTGATATACTAGGAACATATTAAATATGAGGATGCGTATTTTATATAAGGTGCTTTTTAGGAGGTGGAACTTTGAAACTTCAAAAGATGGGTATGAGAACCATAAAGACAGGAATTAGTGTAACTTTATGTATGCTTCTTGGTGACTATTTAGTTGAGAATATGTTTTATTCTTTGGTAGCATGTATAATTTCTGTTCAAGATACAGTAAAAGGTTCTTTAAAAACAGGAATCAATAGAGTGGAAGGTACTATTTTAGGTGGTATAATAGGATTCATATTTGCCATCACTAAAGCTGGAGACCCATTTTTATGTGGTCTAGGAGTAATGTGCTCAATATATTTATGTAATCTGTTTAAAATAAAGTCAGTAGTAGTTGCTTGTGTAACCTTTCTGGCTATACATTTAGGTGTAGGTAATAATGACCCTGTATATTATTCTTTACATAGAGTATTAGATACATCTGTAGGTGTTTTATTTGGGGTACTTGTTAATTATTATGTTGCTAGACCAAATTATCTAAATAGTGTTATAGATGAATTTAAAAAGATAGAAGAACTTTCAATGTTACTTATTGAAGATAAAATACTCAGAAAAAATAATTTAGATGTAGAGAGATTTGAAGAAGAAGTAGAAAAATTAGAAGAAATATACTCAAAACTTATTGATGAGTTGGATTATAGTTTGAGTGAAACTAATATAGAAAAAATTGAGAATGCCTTAAGGATATGTAGAGAGATACATTTTCACATGCAGTCTATAGAGTTACTAGAAAATAAACTTTATTTGAAGGAGCATACATATAAATACCTTAAGAAAATATATAATGTAGATGAATTAGACTGGAATATAGATGAAGAAAAAAGTCCTGTATTCAACTATCATTTAATGAAAATAATGCTTGAAATAGAGATGTTAAAGAAATTAAATAAATTATATCAATAATAGTAAGTAAATAATAAATAAAAAATAGTATCTTTGTAAATATTAAACATATATAAGTTTAATTTACGGAGGTACTATTTTTTATGGATACTAGAAATGATAATTCTAAAATATTAGAAATATATAAGATGAAGCTTTTTGGAGAACTTGTAAAGGCAGTTTGGAATGATGATACAGAGGATATTGAAAACTTACCTGAAAAAATATTAAATGAAAACTTAAATGAAAATTTAAAAACTAATTTTGGTGAAAAATTTGATAAAGATACTATGGTAAATTTAATTAGGGTGACTATGGGATTAGATGTAACAGGAGACACAGACAAAAATTTAAAAGATACACTACATGAAGCTGTAAATTTAGATGAAGTCAAAAGACCAATAATATCTATAATATCAGATGCTTGTAAATATTGTGATGAAAATAATAAGGAAGATAAGTCATGTAAAATAAGAAGCAAGCATATTAATTGTAATGAGGAAGATGTATGTAGTGCTTGTGGTGATTGTGTATCAAGATGTAAGTTGGGTGCAATATCAGATAAGATAGAATTTATACCAATGATAAAATTGTTAAAAGACATAAAGAGTCCCGTATATGCAATAGTAGCACCAGCTTTTGTAGGTCAGTTTGGAAAAGATGTAAGCCCTGGTAAATTAAGAACTGCATTAAAAAAGATAGGCTTTGAAGATATGATAGAAGTTGCTTTGGCGGCGGATATGCTTACTGCAAAAGAAGCATATGACTATTACGAACATATGAAAAAAGATGAAGAAGGATGCTTTATAACTAGTTGTTGCTGTCCTATTTGGGTCAGTTTGATACAGAATAGTTTTCCTCAAATATTGGAGAATGTATCGCCATCTGTTTCTCCTATGATTGCTTGTGGTAGAGCTGTAAAAATTTTGAATCCAGATGCTAAAGTTGTATTCATAGGTCCTTGCATGGCGAAAAAGAAAGAAGCAATGTTAGAAGATATAAAGGATGCAGTTGATTTTGTGCTTACATTTAAAGAGTTACAAGAAATATTTGATGCATTAGAGTTAAATCCAGCGATAATGGATGAAAGTAATAGAGTAGAGGCATCCCTTTCAGGTAGAGTTTATGCTAGAACAGGAGGTGTAAGTAAAGCGGTTAAATTATCAGTTAGAAGAATTGACAAAAACATAAAATTTGAAGAAAAAGCATTTGAAGGAACAAAAGAATGTATGGACGGTTTAAAGAAAGTTTTAAATAATGAGATAGAAGCTACATTTATAGAAGGAATGGGGTGTGTAGGAGGCTGTGTGGGAGGTCCTAAGCGTATTCTAAGTGTAGAAGAAGGAACTAAAAATGTCGATGAATATAGTGAAAGTACAAATATGGAAACTCCGTTTGACAATTTAAATGTATTACAATTTTTAACTTCTTTGGGAATCAAAAGAGTAGACTCTTTAGGAGAAAAGGAAGAAGAAAAAGTTAAAAAAATATTTAGTAGAGATATAAAAAGCAATAAGAAAGAGAATAAGTATAAAAAATAATTTTTTTACTCTTAAACTTATGCTTTTATAAAAGGGAGATATGGGGGATGAAAATTAAAGATAATAAGACTGCTTTTCATGTAATTATAAGGATATTTCTTATAGCTGTTTTAATTTTAACTGGAACATTATTAGAAGAAAAAATTAATAATGTTCCAGTCCAAAATATAAGCACAAAAGATGAAAATACACTAGAATTACTTTCTCAAAATAATACTTTAGGAGAAATTATGTATAAAGCATCTCAAGAGGAAACAAAAGGGCCAGGAGCTACTTCTGAAAAAGTAGCATACATAACAATAGATGATGGACCATCAAAATATACAAATGCACTTCTTGATATTTTAAAAGAAAATGATGTCAAAGCGACATTTTTCATGCTTAATCAAAATATGAAAAACCATAAGGAAGAAGTAAAAAGAGTATTAGAAGAAAAAAATTCAATAGGTTTTCATAGTGTAAGTCATGATATACATAAGCTATATAAAAGCCCAGAGGTAACAGTTGGTGAGTTTAATACATGTAATGATACTTTACAAGATATAACTGGTCAGAGCTCAAAATTAATAAGATTGCCATATGGAAGTAAGCCATATATGCCAGAAGGTTCATATAGTAAACTTATGGCAAATGATTACTTAATTTGGGATTGGAATTTGGATACACAAGATTGGAAATCTTCTACAAGTCAAATAGTTAGTAATATATTGTATTATGGAAGAAAAAGAGATGAATTGGTAGTGTTAATTCATGAGAAAGAACAAAGTTTAAATGCTCTAAATAACATTATAAGAATTTTAAAAGAGAGAGGATATACAATATTACCGATTACAGAGAATATCACACCTAAAAATTTCTGGCAAGAAAACTTATAATAAATTTAAATATAGTAAAAAATAAAGTAAATTATTTATGAAATAAAACATATAATTTATAAAATAGAATATAAAAAATATAGAATAATAAAGGAAATATAAAGAAAATATAATTTAAAATTAAGAAAATACTGTTAAGATTTAAACAAAATAATAGTATAATTTACTGTCATGATAAAATAAGTTGGAAAGATGGTATAGAAAATAACAATTATCATAAAATATAAAAAGATAATTGAGAAAATTCAGAAAAAATAAAATAAAAATAATTGACAAAAAGAATAATATTTGTATATAATAATATGTAACATTAAAGACTGAGAAGAAGAGGAGTAAGTAAATACTACTAAAAGAGAGGAAAATTCATTGGCTGTAAGATTTTCTAAGTATAAGGTTTACTGAATGTAGCTTTGGAGTTTCTAAACTGAACTGTTAGTAAGTTTAGACGGTTAGAACCGTTAAATTCTTTGAGAGTCAAAGTTGATAAAATAACATTAAGTAATATTTAGTTATATATTAATGTGTTTTAAGCTTTGGAATTAAGGTGGTAACGCGAGCTTTTCGTCCTTTTTAAAGAGGATGAAGGGCTCTTTTTTATTTCTAGAGATATTTTAAAAATTTATTTATAAAAATATAGGAGGCAAGACAATGGAAAATACGAACTTATCAAAAACTTATAATCCAAAAGATTTTGAGGCTAGGTTATATAAAAAATGGATGGACGAGGGGTATTTTAAATCTAAACCAAACCCAGATAAAAAGCCATTTACAATAATGATGCCACCACCAAACATAACAGGACAATTGCATATGGGACACGCTCTTGACCATACACTTCAAGATATATTAATTAGATGGAAGCGTATGGATGGGTATGAAGCTTTTTGGCTTCCAGGAACAGACCATGCTTCTATAGCAACTGAAGTTAAAGTTGTTGAAAGAATAAAAAAAGAAGAAGGTAAAACAAAGTATGAAATAGGTAGAGATGAATTTCTAAAGAGAGCTTGGGAATGGAAAGATGAATTTGGAGGAAAGATATCTAATCAGCTTAAGCAATTAGGAGATTCTTGCGATTGGGATAAAGAGAGATTTACTATGGATGAAGGGTGTAATGAAGCAGTTATAGAATTCTTTGTAAAATTGTATGAAAAAGGTCATATATACAGAGGAAATAGAATAATAAACTGGTGCCCAGATTGTAAAACTACTTTATCAGATGCAGAAGTTGAACATGAAGAACATGACGGAAACTTTTATCATATAAAATATCCACTAAAAGATAGTGAGGATTTCTTAGAAATAGCTACAACTAGACCTGAGACAATGATAGGAGATACTGGTATAGCAGTAAATCCAGAAGACGATAGATACAAACACTTAATAGGAAAAACAGCAATACTTCCATTAGTAGGAAGAGAACTTCCAATAGTTGCAGATAGTTATGTTGACTTAGAGTTTGGAACTGGTGCAGTTAAGATGACTCCAGCACATGACCCTAATGATTTTGAAGTAGGATTAAGACATAATCTTGAACAGTTAAATACTATGAATGAAGATGGAACTATGAATGAAGTTTGTGGAAAATATGAAGGTATGGATAGATTTGAGTGTAGAAAAGCTATCGTAGCAGACTTAAAAGAGCAGGGTTACCTAATTAACATAAAAGAGCATAATCATAATGTAGGAACTTGTTATAGATGCCATACAATAGTTGAGCCTAGATTATCAGAGCAATGGTTTGTTAAGATGGATGAACTTGCAAAACCAGCTATAGATATTCTTAAAAATGGAGAACTAGAATTTGTTCCAGAAAAATTTGATAAAACTTATTTACAATGGTTAGAAAATATAAGAGATTGGTGTATATCAAGACAATTATGGTGGGGTCATCAAATACCAGCTTATTATTGTCAAGAATGTGGAGAAATAGTAGTAGCAAAACAAATGCCTGATAAATGTCCTAAATGTGGAAGTACTCATTTTAAACAAGATGAAGATGCATTAGATACTTGGTTTAGTTCTGCACTATGGCCTTTCTCTACTCTAGGATGGCCAAATAAAACTGAGGCTTTAGACTACTATTACCCAACAAGTGTACTTGTTACAGGATATGATATAATATTCTTCTGGGTAGTTAGAATGGCTTTTGCAGGTATGTTCTGTATGAATGAGAAGCCATTTGACCATGTATTAGTTCATGGATTAGTAAGAGATTCTCAAGGTAGAAAGATGAGTAAATCTTTAGGAAATGGTATTGACCCATTAGAGATAATCGAGCAATATGGAGCTGATGCACTAAGATTTACATTAACAACTGGAAATTCCCCAGGAAATGATATGAGATTTTATATGGAAAGAGTAGAATTTGCTAGAAACTTTGCTAATAAATTGTGGAATGCATCAAGATTTGTATTTATGAATATTGATGAAGATATAATTAAAAACATAACTAGAGAAAGTGTTAAAGATAATTTAACTCTAGCAGATAAATGGATAATATCAAGAGCAAATAATATTGTAAAAGAAGCAACTAATAACATGGATAAGTTTGATTTAGGAATAGCACTTCAAAAGATATATGATTTCACTTGGTCAGAGTACTGTGACTGGTATATTGAAATGGTTAAACCTAGATTATATGGAGAAGATACAGATGCTAAGTCTGCAGCATTATACACATTGACTTATGTTCTTGAAAAGATATTAAAATTATTACATCCATATATGCCATTTATAACAGAGGAGATATACACTTACCTTCCTACTGTTGAAGGATGTATAATAGTATCTGAGTGGCCAAAATATAATGAAGAAGATAATATGGTTGAAGAAGAAGAAATGATGAATTTATTGATGGAAGGTATAAGAAGTATAAGAAATGTGAGAGCAGAAATGAATGTACCACCTTCTAAGAAAGCTAAGTTGATAATAGTACCAAGTGAAGAAAAGGTAGAAGCTATTGAACTTGGTAAAGATTATTTTATAACTTTAGCATCTGCTTCAAATGTTGAAATAGCAAAAGATAAATCTAATGTTCCAGAAGATGCAGTTGGAGTAGTTATTGATGGTGTTGAAATATTTATACCTCTTAATGAACTAGTTGACTTTGAAAAAGAAATTGAGAGATTATCTAAAGAAAAGAAAAAATTAGAAGGAGAAATAAAGAGAGTTAATGGAAAACTTGCAAACCAAGGATTCTTAGCAAAAGCTCCTGAAAGTTTAATTGAAGAAGAAAAAGCTAAAAAAGAAAAATTTGAAGAAATGATTAAATCTGTTGATGAAAGATTAACAAATTTAGAATCTAAAATAAAATAAATACTAGAGTTAATAAAAACATACAAAAAGTACGTAATCTGTACTTTTTGTATGTTTTTCTTTCTATATATACAAATATGATGTTATAATTCATTACAGATGTGTTATATTTTTATCTTATTTATGATGATATTAATCTTATATCTAAAAAATTTATGAGCAATAAAAATTTGCTATATTATGATATTTAATATAGGATGATAAAATACAGATTACGTTTGCCTTCATATATTTTTTGCACAATATATCTAGAAAAATAGATGAATTTATCATAATTTAAGTTTATGTATCAAAGATAATTACTAGAAGTAGTTTAATCGACAATTTAAGTTTGTAAAGAAATTTGAATATAAAAGTCAATGAGTACAGTTTGTAAATTGAAATAAAGTAAACTAAATGATATTTTAGATTTGGAGGTGATATTATGTTCAGGGTAGTTATATGTGATGACGAAAAAATACAAAGAAGCATACTTAAGGAATTTGCAGAAAAACTTTTGTCTGAAAGGTGTCTAAATTATCAAATACTGGAATTCTCTTGTGGAGAAGATTTAATATCTAAATACCCAGAAAAAATTGACATTATATTTTTAGATATCCAAATGAAAGATATCAATGGAATTGAGGTGGCTAAAAAGATAAGAAAGTTTGATGAAAAAGTAGAAATTATATTTACAACTGCTTTTTCAGAGTATGCCCCCCAGGGTTATGAAGTACGTGCTTATAGATATTTAGTAAAGCCTATAGAGTATAGTAACTTTGCAATGGGTGTAAATCTTTGTATTGATAACCTTCAAAGAAAGAAGGAGCGTTATATAGTTTTAAATAGTAAAAAAGGATTTAATAGAATACTTATAGATTCTATTTTATATGTTGAAACTGTAAAGAGAGATTTAGTTGTACATACATTAGGGAGAGATTATAAAGCCAATATGAGCATGAAACAAGCAGAAAAATTATTGTGTGAAAATGGATTTTTCAGATGTCATACAAGTTTTATTGTCAATTTGAGAAGAATAGAAGATCTTGGTGATAATATGATTACTATTAATGAGAAATTTATACCAATTAGTAAGTATAGACTCAAAGATTTAAAAGTAGCATTAACAAGCTTGTTATGTGATATAATGTATTAATTTTGAAAAAGGTAAATTAAAATATTTAAAAAATATTTAAAGTCATCACAGAGCTATTTATTCAAGACTGTCTTAATATAGAAAAAATTCTCTGTATTAAGACGGCCTTTATTATGATGTAAAATAGTAGCTTATAGATTCTAGGTATTGTTTCATTATGTGGAGTGTACAATTATAATAGATTAATTATTAGTATATTATAGATAATTTCTATATGTAGTATTTTAGTTTTTTACTATGCATTAACATATATTAAATTTTACAATATGACTCCAAAAAAGCATATAGATATTGCACCTACAGCTATTGAGATAGCAATAGACTTGAATTTATAAGCTACTAATAGTACTATTATACCTGATATAATTTTGGGATTAGTTAATGACATATATAGATTATCTCCATTAAAAAAAATATCTTTTGCTATGAGTGAACTAAGTATAGCAATAGGTATAAACTTCATGATGTCTTTAATAGAATCAGGCATATCATTTTTTGAAAGTATTATCATAGGTAAAATTCTTGGAATATAAGTAACAATTGCCATACCTAAAATAACTACAAGTATGTAATTAGTATTCATGGATTTCCTCCTTCTTGCGAGTTAACTTTTGTATATAAAAGCCAAATAAAGCAGATAAAATAGATGCTATTATGATGACTAAACTACTTTTAAAGAAAGTATATAAAATTATTGATAATAGGATAGAAAGCATTGAAACTAGTATGTATACTTTACTTTTAATTTGATTAACTACTAATGTTATGAACATTGCTATAAGTAGAAAGCTTGCTACAGAATCACTTATAGTGACAATTTCTCCAAGAAATGCTCCTAAGAAACAACTACCAGCCCATACTAGTATACAAAGATTGTTTAGGTATAATGCGTGTTTATCTGTCCAATTACTATAAGTATATTTTTCTAAGTTTATAGCAAATGTTTCATCTGTAACACCATGACAAAAATACATTAAAAACCTCATATTTTTATTTTTTATATGCATATGTAAGTTGGAGCTCATTAAAAAATTACGAAGATTCAATATAAATGTGGTTAGTACTATTGAAGTTATACTTCCATTTGAAGCTAGCATTGAAGCAGCCACAAACTGTGAACTACCTGCAAATACCATAAGTGACATCATTAGTATGTAAAAGGCAGATAAACCTGATTTTTGAAGCATAATACCACAAATAAGTCCTAATGGGATATATCCTAGAAATATTGGGATTGATGTCAGAAAACTTTCCTTTAAAATTTCTTTTCTTGATATTTCTTCTTTCAAATATAATCACCTCTTTAAAATAATGAATATTTATAAAATTCTATAAATATTTGTTTCATTTTATTATATCTATTTTAATTAGTTATATCAATGTCTGAGGCAATACAGTATATATTAAAATAAGCATTTATAATTTGTAGAATTTATAGTAATGAATTTATAAATAGTTTAGTTCTATTAAAAGATTCCCTTTTATGCAATTTATTTATTGAAATATGATATAATATATAAGGGTTTAGGTATCAATCCTTAGGATAATGACTATATAAATTTTATGAGTGTGCAGAGTGCAAGTTTTTATGTGCTGATTTAAATATATATTTATTCGCTATCTTGAGTGTTTTTTTACATATTGATTCATACATTGTAGAATGTATTACAAGACAATTACATTTAAATTAATGTTCTTATAGTATATAAATAATTATTCCCATAAATAAAATTGAGGTTTATGATATTTAAGTAAAAAAGTAGAATGTGTAATTGGTGGTTAATTATAAATATATATGAATAAAGTATACAAGGGGATTGTCTAATAAGAAGGATAATCTCCTTTTTACAAATAATTCTAAATTGTGATATAAATCTAAAAATTTTATCTTATTATTTAACAATTTAATGATAATAATTGATATAATGAATATAAATTGAATATATAGTATACTTAATTTATGTTTTTAGAAGTAAATATGGCATTTAAAAGAGAAATTGTGCAACTTAAATTAAAATTTAAGATGAACTATTAACATAGATATATTAAAAACTTTTAGTAATGGAGAATATATGTGATATGAATAATAAAGTTAAGGTTGCAGTATTAGATACAGGAATAGATAAAGAACATGATTACTTAAAGGATAACTTAGTTGGAGGAATTGCTTTTGAATGTATACATGATTATATTTTTATATCAGATAAATTTGATGATGAAGATGGTCATGGAACTGCTTGTGCATCAATAATAAAGAAGGAGTATGAAGATGTAGAGCTATTTGTTATAAAAGTTTTAGGTAAAGATAGCATCGCAAATATAAAAGTTCTTGAAGAAGCATTAAAATATCTTTTAGACACAAACATAAGATTGATTAACTTAAGTTTATCAGTCATAGGAGTAGAAAGTGTCAAGGGATTATTTGAAGTTTGTTATGAATTGTTTAGAAAAGGGAAAATAATAGTATGTTCATTATCTAATGAATTTGACTTAAGTTATCCAGCAATGTTTAATAATGTTATAGGAGTGAGAGGATTTACCTTAGATGTAGATGATTCTTTTTGGTACAATAAAAAATATGATGTTCAATGTGTTATGGATAGTAATTCGTATATAAGTTGTGATATAAATAATTCTTATAGATTACCACCAAAGTGTAATAGCTATGTAGCAGCAAAGTTTACTGGTAAAATAGCTAAGATATTGTCTGAAAATCCAGATATAACGATATCTGATTTAAATGATAAACTTGAACTATTAGCAATTAAAAATAATTGGGATAGTTTTGATTTAGATGAATATAGTAGAATTCCAAACTTTAAACTAGATTTGTATGACAAAGAAAATGCTCTTCTTATGAAAGTCGCTGATGTTGTTAGAGATTGCTTAAATATTAAAGTTGATAATGAAAAATTATTTCAATGTAGTCTTTTTAATAAAGAGATAGGATTAGTTTATGATAATTGTTTTAATTTGCTTCAAAAACTAGAACGGGTATTTAACATAAAATTTAATTATATGGATATATCAAAGTATGATTTAGTTTCGATATATACATTAACTGAGTTAGTAGAAATGTATAAAAATAAAAAATTATAAATAAGGAATTAGTAATTAGATTTAATGTATAAGGTATTAGATTATATGTATTCTTTGTCAGTAGATTAAAATCAAAAAATATACTATAATTAGATAACATAAAAGAAAATGCCGATACAGGAGGAATTAGATAATGAAATATGAAGAAGCATTAGAGTACATATCACAAACCAATAAGTTTGGTATAAGATTAGGTCTAGAGAATATTGGAAAATTATTAGAATTATTGGGGAACCCACAAGAAACTTTAAATATAATACATGTAGCTGGAACTAATGGAAAAGGCTCAGTGTGTTCTTTTGTTTCTAATATACTAAGAGAGTGTGGATATAAAGTTGGTTTATATACATCTCCATATTTAGAAACCTTTACTGAACGTATAAGAGTAAATGGAGAAAATATACCACAAGACGATGTTGCTAGGATAATTGAATTAATAAAAGAAAAAATAGATATTATGGTAGAACAAGGCTATGCATATCCAACAGAGTTCGAGGTGGTTACTGCAATGGCATTTTATTACTATTCAGAACAAAATGTGGATTTTGTTGCTTTAGAAGTTGGTTTAGGTGGAAGATATGATGCTACCAATATAATAACAAAATCACTTGTAAGTGTAATAGCATCTATAAGTTTAGACCATACAGGAATACTTGGAGACACAATAGAAAAAATAGCATATGAAAAGGCTGGGATAATAAAGGAAAATGGAGTAGTACTAGTATATGACCAAACTGATGAAGTAAAAAATGTCATAAAGTCAGTTTGTAATGAGAAAAAAGCACAATATATAGAAGTTA
The DNA here is from genome assembly GCF_045899875.1 of Clostridioides sp. GD02377. Classification (NCBI taxonomy): domain Bacteria; kingdom Bacillati; phylum Bacillota; class Clostridia; order Peptostreptococcales; family Peptostreptococcaceae; genus Clostridioides; species Clostridioides sp. GD02377. The sequence goes on along the minus strand of NZ_JBJODA010000011.1, from coordinate 43,709 downwards.
ATTTTGATGATATAAATATAAAAAAATCAGATATAGACTCTCAAATATATGACTGTACTGTAATGAAAGAAATTTACAAAGACCTTGAAATAAAATTGATAGGTGAACATCAGATAAATAATTCTATATTGGCGATGAGTGTAATAAAATATTTAAAAGATATAAACAAATTAGAAAAGATAAGTGAAGAATCGATAAGAAAAGGACTTATAAATACTAAGTGGCCAGGAAGAATAGAAAAAATAAAAGAAAATCCAATTTTTATAATAGATGGTGCACATAATGAAGATGGAGCAAAATCTTTAGCAAAAGCACTTAATAAGAATTTTAAAGATAGAAGTTTAACCCTATTAATAGGTATGCTAGAAGATAAAGACATTGATAGTGTTTTAAATATATTATTGCCACATTTTAATAAGGTAATAACAACAACTCCTAATAATCCAAGAGCTATAAATTCAGATATATTAAAAGAAAAAGTATTAAAATATGTAGATGATGTAACATCAAAGCATGAGATAGAAGATGCAGTAAATTATACATTGGAAACATCAAATAAAGATGATGTTATAATAAGTGCAGGTTCTTTATATATGATTGGGACAGTTAGAACTTTAGTAAATAAATTATAACTTTATAAAATAAATATATAAAAAAAAGCTATCTAAGTTAGTAGGTAGCTCTTTTTTATATAAAGTAAGTTTTTAATAATTTTTCTGATGTTTATATAGTGGTGATTATATAGATTGACGGATAGCTTTAGATAGCTGGTCAGGGCAAGAAGTACCTTTTCCACCACAATCAATACCATTTAATTTATCAGCAACTTCAAGAGCATTTTGACCAATTATTAAGCTTCTAAGTCCTGATAAATTACCATTACATCCTCCTATGAACTCAGCATCAACAATCACATTATTTTCATCAACTTCAAAAACCATTTCTCTACAACAAACACCACTTGGGTTAAATGTTACTTTCATTAAAAAGACCTCCATTAAATATATTTCATTTTTTTAACATTAATAATAATACCAAATATATGCGTAATAATGCAACTATAAAGCATAATACAAGCTAATGAAATAATATATTATTGTAGTATATGTATTGTGGAGAGGAGGGGTTATGTGAAAATCTATATTTCTAACTATCTATCAAAGAGTATTAGTATAGTTGATTATTCTACACTTGAGCTAGAAAAGGAAATAGTATTAGAAGATAATATATATCCACATCATTTTTGCATAGAAAAAGAAAAAAATTTAATATACATACCTAGTTCAAGTAATGGGATACTCTATGTCTTAGATTTAAGCAATGATAAAATAATTGATACTGTTTCCATAGGAGGAAGTCTTAGTCAAGTTGTACTTAGTGATAATGAATTATTTGTAGCAAATGAAGATTCTAATAGTATATACGTATTGGATAAAAACACATTAAATCCAATAGGAATTATTGGTGTTGATAACATGCCACATGGATTTGATTTTGACAGAGAAAGTAAAAAGTTATATGTACCATGTATAAATTCAATAGTATGTATAGATACAATAAATAAAAATATACAAAAGAAAATTAATATGGACTTTAGAGCATGGCATATAGAACTTGATAAACAAAAGAAAGAAATGTATATATCAACACTTGATGGAAAGCTTATAATAGTTGACGAAGTAAGTATGGATATAAAAAAGGTATTATATGAATTCTTATTACCAGTAGAAATAAGATTTAATTATAGTGGGAAAAAAGTTTATGTTGCTGATTTGGGTTATAATAATGTGAGAATTTTAGATTATACAACAAGTAGATACATTGGGAATATTGAGATAAATGGAATTCCACAGGGATTAGAAATATCTAAAGATGAAAGGTTATTATTTGTGTCAGATACACAAGAAAACTCAGTGAAAGTTTACGAAACTGCAAATAACAAATTAATAAAAGAAATCAAGGTAGGAAAAGAGCCTACAACTATAATTTGTTTGTAGGCTTTAATGTATGTCTCTTATAAGTAAGTCGATAACTTCGGCATACATATAAGATGCATTATTTTTCCAGTTGTTGCAAATAAGCTTTGCCTGTTTCTCTGATGAAACATTTAGATTTAAATCTATTAAGTTAGACTGATTTTCTATGACTCTAAGGTTGACAATAAATTCATTATCACTTTGTTTTACAAAACTAGACTTTACTTGAGTATCTGCTAGTAAATTTTCTTTATTAGAATCTATATACTTGTCTATTTTTTCTGTAACACTAGTAGGTATTCGATTAAAGAAGTATTCTAGACTTTCTACGCCTCTTTGAGTAAGAGCATAATATTCTCTGTCAGAGTCTTTATATGTAGTCAAAAACTTAGATTCCATAAGCTGAGATAAAAGCTGTTGTAATGAAAAATAATTCATCATCTCAGTCTCTAATACTACTTGAGTTATTTGAGAATTAGTTAAATCCATTTTAATTTTTTCTAATATATATAAAATTAAAAGTTTATGATACGCTAATTCTTCAGACGAGTTTTCAAACATAAATATCATCCTCCGTCAAACTATTTCTATATATAATATATTAAACTAATTCATACAAAATTAAAAGAACAATTTATATAGTATTATTAATCTTTAACAAATCATATAAAATTAATTTTACAAATAAATACAGAGAAACAGGGCTGCTAATTAGCAGCCCTGTTGATACCCAGGTGTCAAAATTTACTATCTATTTTCCAGCCATTTGTCTTTCAGCCATTTCAACTAATTTCTTAGTCATGTATCCACCAACATATCCATTTTCTCTAGCTGTTAAGTTTCCTTTGTCTATGTTTTCATAGTTAGATAAACCTATTTCGTTAGCTATTTCTAATTTCATTTGGTTTAAAGCAGCTTTTGCTTCTGGCACTACTGTTCTGTTTGAATTTGACATAGTAAATTTCCTCCTCAAATAATTAGTTTATGATGTCTAACAACACTTTTATTTATGTGATGTTAATACTAATTTCTCCAAAATAAAAATAATATATACAGAAAAATAAAGGTAAAAATGTAAAAAATATTAAAAAATTAAATAAACGGGTATTTTAGAGCGTTTAACTAGAACGATATAGATTTTGTTTTTTTACTTATTGTCTTATAAATTAAATATTACAGTACTTTTTTGAACTAAAAAAAAATAAATTTTAAATATAGAAGAAATTATTTAAAAGGGGGAATAGTATGAAAAGAGAAGTCAAAAGAACTAAAGCTTTGATATATAGTGTTTTATTTTTTTCATTATTATTAGTATTAATATTTGCTCTTGTTTATGGAATAAAGTATATGTGTTCTAAGTCTGATAACTCAAAAATGCCTATATATAAAGTTGATACAAATGAGAAAAAAGTAGCTTTAAGTTTTGATGTTGCTTGGGGAACTAATAATATGGATGAAATTTTAAAGATTTTAGATAAACATAATGTAAAAGCTACTTTTTTTCTAGTTGGTAGCTGGGTAGATGATAATCAAGATATTGTGAAGGCTATAGATGAAAAGGGACATGAAATTGGCAATCATTCAAATACCCATGCGAATTTGAAAGAAATATCAAAAGAAGACATAAAAAAAGAAATAGAAACTACATCAGGAAAGATATTTAATATAACAGGGAAAAAAACAAATTTGTTTAGACCACCTTTTGGAGATGTAAACAACAAAGCTATGGACATTTGCAGTGATTTAGGTTATAAAGTAATTAAGTGGGATGTGGATTCTATAGACTGGAAAGAGCTTGGTCCAAACCATGTAATTGAAAAAGTAATAAAAGAATCTCAACCTGGCTCAATAGTTTTATTTCATGCTAATATAAATGATGTAGATAACTATTTGGACACTATAATAAGTAAGCTTAAAAAAGATGGATACAGTTTAGTAAAAATATCAGACTTATTATATAAAGATAATTACATAATTGATTCTAATGGAGTGCAGAAACTTAAGAATTAACAAGTAGTAAATGTATATTTTAAGTAAAGTTGTGGTAAATTATATAGTATATGTTAGAAAAGTGTCGATAAAAAGACGGTGTCTATTTTTTGACACTTTTTATGCATGTATGCGATATCAATAATTATAGATTAAATTGGTTGAAAAAGTGTCTAATAATTGACTTTTATAAAATGAGTTTAAATATTTGAAAGAAGTTATGGATGCTGTAAGACAGTATTTTCAAAGGTTATAAGTTTGTTTAAAAGTTGGCATAGAAATTGCTTTGTTAATAAGCGATATGTTCTATAGAAATAAACAATATGTTAAGACATTGTAATAGAAAAACAACATTAACATTATTTGAACAGCTTATAAAAAAAATTAATATACTTAAGGGGGCGTACTAGTTGAACAAACTATATTCTATTTTATTAAAACAACACGTTGGTGGTCCAGATAAACCAGTAGTAAGTGTTGGAGATGTAGTAAAAAAAGGAACTCTAATCGCAGAACCAGCTGGATTAGGAGCAAATATTTATGCCAGTGTTAGTGGAAAAATAAGTGAAATAAATGACCAAGCTATAGTAATCGAAGCTGATGAAGTACAAGATGATACTTTTGAACCATTAAAAGGAGAAGGTATACTTGACTTAATTAAAGAAGCTGGAGTTGTAGGTATGGGTGGAGCAGGATTCCCTACTCATATAAAATTAAACATAGATTTAAAAGGTGGAACAATATTAGCAAATGCTGCTGAATGTGAACCTTTATTAGCTCATAACATAAAAGAAATAGAAGAAAGACCAGAGATAGTTTACCAAGGTATAAAATATGCTATGGAAGTTACTAATGCTGGAAAAGGTATGCTAGCAATAAAAAGCAAGCATCCAGAAGCAATAGCAGCATTTAAAAAAGTAATAAAGCCGGGAGATAATATAGAAGTTGCAGAACTAGTTGACATGTACCCAATGGGAGAAGAGAGAGCGATAGTAAGAGACGTTCTAGGTAAATTACTTGAGCCAACTCAATTACCTTCAGAAGCTAATGCAGTAGTAATAAATGTAGAAACATTAACTAGAATAGTAGAAGCTGTTGAGCAAAAAAGACCAGTTATATCTAAAAATGTAACTGTAGTTGGTCAATTAAACAGTGGAAAAGAATCTATAGTATTTGAAGATGTGCCAATTGGGACTACTGTTGGAGAATTAATTGAAAGAGCTGGTGGAATAAAAGGTGAATACGGTGAGATAATCTTAGGAGGACCTTTCACTGGTAAAGCTACTACTTTAGATACTCCAATAACTAAAACTAGTGGTGGTATAATAGTTACTATGCCATTTGTTAATGAAAAGAGAAAAATGGGTCTTTTAGTCTGTGCATGTGGACCTAATGAAGAAAGAATGAGAGACATAGCAGCTAAAATGGGAGTTACTGATATAGTATCAGTTCAAAAATGTAAACAAGCTCAAGAAATTAAAGGTGCATTAAAATGTGAAAATCCAGGACACTGTCCAGGACAAGCTCAAAAATGTATAGAATTTAAGAAAGCTGGAGCAGAAGTTATATTAATAGGAAACTGTACTGACTGTAGTAACACAGTAATGGGTTCTGCACCAAAATTAAAATTAGGTGTATATCATATTACTGACCATGTAATGAGAACAGTTAATCACCCATTAATAAGAAGAATAAAAGGTGACGTAAGATTAAAAATAAAATAATATAATATAAAAATATATAATAAAACATCCTTGGAAAAAATTGTAAAATTGTTTTCGGGGATGTTTTTTTGTTGTGATATGTCGATAACATTAACGAATAATATAAATAATATGGAAAAAATAGACAAAATATAATATCTAATATATAATAATGGCAATAGCTATTAAAATTATATTAGACAAAAACAAACTCAGATATGTGGTCATATTGACATATAAAAATTGAATTTAGTCAATTATCCAATAGAGTAAATAGTTTTGTATTATCTCAAGATACTCTACAGTATCTTTTTTAATGTAAGAATAAGTTTTTGTCTCTTACTAATAATTTTAGAATGTTCATAAAGAGTGCACTTAAAAAATAAAAAGTATTACAAAAATAAAAATTACTAAAAACCTATTTATAGAAACTGTGAAGTATATCTTAAATTTGGGCACTTAAAAGATATATGGAGTTAGTAGTGCAACCTGCTATAAATATAAATAGGAGGAAAATCTTGAAAATAAAAATTAAAAAATCAAGTATAATTAGTTTAGTAATTGCTTTTAGTATGGCATTTACTGCATTTGCACCAATAATATCTTATGCTGACGAAGTAAGTGGAAAAGATACAATACTTGATGGAGAGAAGCCATCAGGAGGAGAAACACCAGATGGAGAGAAGCCATCAGGAGGAGAAACACCAGACGGAGAGAAGCCATCAGGAGGAGAAACACCAGACGGAGAGAAGCCATCAGGAGGAGAAACACCAGACGGAGAGAAGCCATCAGGAGGAGAAACACCAGATGGAGAGAAGCCATCAGGAGGAGAAACACCAGATGGAGAGAAGCCATCAGGAGAGGAAACACCAGACGGAGAGAAGCCATCAGGAGGAGAAACACCAGATGGAGAGAAGCCATCAGGTGAAGAGATACCAGATGGAGAGAAACCATCAGGTGAAGAGATACCAGATGGGGAGAAGCCATTAGGTGAAATTATACCATCAGAAGAAGAGGAAGAATTAGAAGTAGAAGAAATGAGCTTGAAGCAGAATATTGAAGATATTCTTAATCTTACTGTATCTCAAATAAATAAGATTGTATATAATTTCTGGGAAGATGAAAATGATGTAAAAACAGATGAACAGTCAGAAATTAGTGAGGTACTTACTTCAAAAGATGCAAATATTGGATTATGGCATAATAAAAATTCAAAAGTAAAAAATACATGTTTGTTAAAAGAAACAGATGGTTCAAATAGACCTTATTTTGATGTGAGATTTGATGATATTACAAAAACTTTAACTTTTGATTATATAATAGAAGGTCTTATAGGTGCAGGCTATAAAGATGGGAAATATATAATAGAAGGTGAAGACGGAGAACAAACTGCATTTTGTTATAATAATCATCTAAAATCTCCAACTAGTCATAATAAGAGTCCATACTTACCAGCAGAAGATTTTAATGGTCAAGAAAATCAAAACGAAGATGCAATTAAATCTATACTATATGCGGGTTCTGAGTTTGATGGATTTGGATATAAGCAACAATTTAATTTAGGTGGAGAAGAATATGAAGGTATAACTCATTCTACTACTCAAGATGCTATTTGGATTATGCTTGGGCAAATGAATGAGCAGGAAAGACTTAAACAATATCAAGCTAATATAAAGCTTTATGATATGTTTATAGAGAGTGCAAAGACTGAAGAGGAAAAAGCTGAGTATCTAAAAGGTAAGGAAGCAGCAATAAATTCAAAAGCTTACTTAGAGGCATTATTAAATGCAGGGCGTGAAGAATTAAAGCCAAATGATACAGGAAAACCTAGTCTGAGTAATGGTTTGACTGATATTAAATTTGATAAGAATCAAGATGGTACTTATGAAACAGAAGCTATAGCTTTAGTAGGTTATAGTGGTGTAGTTAAATTAAAGTTACCAGATGGAGTAACTGCTTATGATGAAAATGGAAATGTAATAGGTACAGGTGAAGTAGAAATCTCAACACAAGAAAAGTTTAAACTTAAGAGTGTTAATAAGCCAGATGTAAAAGCTAATATATCTGCTTTATCTTATGATTATATTTTCCCAAAAGCTATTCAGTATTTTAAGACAGTTTTCGATTTTGGTGATAAAGACCATTCATCTTTATTGCCTACTAGTAAGCAAAATTTATTAAGTTATACAATAGAACAAAAAAATGGCGAGGAAGTTGATTTCAATATAGGTGTACCAACAGATGGAGACCCTGATGTGAATCCACCAGTGCCACCAGATAATGGTAATGATAACTCAAATGGTCATAAACCTAAGCCATCACCACCATCAGATGATACAGTGATAAATCCACCAGTACCACCGTCAGATGATACAGTGATAAATCCACCAATACCACCATCAGATGATACAGTAATAAATCCACCAGTACCACCATCAGATGATACAGTGATAAATCCACCAGTGCCACCATCAGGTGATGTAGTGGAAAATCCATCAGTGCCATCAAAAAATGATACAATAGTAAATCCACCAGTACCACCAACAAATGACATAGTTGTAAAATCACCAAAAACAGGTGATGAAACTCAAATAATGCCATACATACTTATTGGTATTGTAGCAATTTGTGGGTTAGTGTATCAAACAAAAAGAGCAAAAAATTAATATGGAGTACTGTTTGTTATTAAGTTTTAGAATATATTGTCTCAAATTGATTTAAAATCATTTTGAGGCATTTTTTTGTGTAAGTATAACCTTTGTGAGAACAGATGTTAATTGTTTTGTGAATAGAAAAATACTTTGAAGGTGAAAATAGTATTGAAAAAATAATATACTAAAGGTATAATTCATTTGATTTCATTTGTATAGATTTAAGTATTCATTTTAGTAATTACATGAATTTGTATTAGAAATTTGTATATTAAACAGTTAAGAAATTTTAATATTAATTATTTAATAAACTGTTATTATGATATGCTAGAATAAATATATATAAATAAGTTTTGATGATGTACTACTATAAAGGGGGGACTTTATGTTTTCGATACCAGAAGTAAAAAAAGTAGAAGAGGTAATGGATACAAAATTTACAACTATAGACGAAGACACAAGAATTGAAGATGCAATAAAAGAAATGATAAAAAGTAACACAAAAACTCTAATGGTAATAGATTCATCTGGTGAATTAAAAGGGATTATATCTATGACAGATATACATAATCTTTATGACATGCATAAGAAGTATGACGGTCAACCAGTAAAACTTATAATGAAAAAGGATGTAATATATGTCAGCGAAGGTCTAACCTTAGATGAGTGCAGAGATATAATGATATTGAAAAATATAGGAATTCTCCCTGTTCTTAGAGACAATAAAATTATTGGAGTCTTAAAACAAGAGCATATTAGAGACTATTTATATATGCATTTAGAAGACTATGGATTGACTTTGAAATATATTATAGGACAAATTAAAGAAGGAATTTGTGCTATAAATAACGAAGGTGTAGTTATATTGTGGAATAAGTTTATGGAGGAAAGGTATGATATAAAATCTGAAGACATAGTCGGTCGACCGATGAACGAATTTTTGGAAAATACTATTTCAGAAAAAGTATTAAATAGTAAAATCGGTATGAGTGACTTATATTTTACAGATAAAAAAGAAAATATGTATGCACTAGTCCATGCAAATCCTATATTTTATAAGGAAGAATTTATTGGTGTTGTATGTACAGAAGTTGATGTTACAGAAGCCAAGATACTTGCTCTTGAACTTGAAAAGGTAAATGATACATTGAAATATTTAAAGAATGAAGTTAAAAACTTATCCAAAGGTAGCTTTGATAAAATTTTAGGTAAGAGTTATAAGTTGGAAAAATCGAAAGCGATTGCAAAACAAGTAGCTAGAACCAATAGTAGCATATTTATCTGGGGTGAAAGTGGTACAGGTAAAGAAGTATTTGCCAGAGCTATTCATGATTATAGTGAGAGAAAAGGTCAATTTATACCTGTTAACTGTAGTGCCATACCAAATGAGTTGTTTGAAAGTGAGTTTTTTGGATATGAATCAGGTGCATTTACTGGAGCAAGCAAAAAAGGTCGAATAGGTATATTTGAACTTGCAAAGGATGGGACTGTATTTTTAGATGAAATTGCTGATTTACCTCTTAGTATGCAGGCTAAGTTGCTTAGAGTACTACAAGAAAAGGAAATAAGAAGAGTTGGTGGAGATACAACAATAAAAATAAATCCTAGAATAATATCAGCTACTAACAAAGATTTAGGTAAAATGGTGAAATCAGAAAAATTTAGAGAAGATTTATACTATAGATTAAATGTTGTGGAGATAAAGATTCCACCACTTAGAGAGAGAAAAGAGGACATAGGATTGTTGGTTCATAGCTTTTTAGAAGAAATATGTAAACAAAACAACAAACCTGTTCTTACAATTAGTAAAGATGTAATAGATATATTTCAAAACTATAGATGGAAAGGAAATATTAGAGAATTAAAAAATACAATTGAAAATATGGTTGTTTTGTCTCAAAACTCTAGGATAGAGATGGAGGATGTACCAAGCTACATGATGGATTCTACTAATAAAAGTACTGAAGAAGAGGAATATCCTTTAGATTTGACGAAAGCTACTCAAAAGATTGAAGTAAAAAATATAACAAAGGCTTTAAAAATGTCTAATGGAAATAAAGCTAAAGCAGCTAAGATATTAAATATACCAAGAACTACATTGTATTATAAGATAGACCAATACAAAATAGATGTGTCTAAAATATGACACATGACTAAATTTTGACAAAATAATAAATATCAGTATTAAGTGTAGTGAAATCAATGGTTATAACAATGCTATGTATGTGGGTGTGTTAAAAAAAATAAAAAAGTGTTGATAAATTGACACTTTTTTTGTTTGAGAAAATGTTTACATACATAAAAAATAAACTGTTTTAAATAAATATTTATATGATATTTGGCTAAAAATAGCGATAAGAGAAGAATCTATTATAGAAAAAATCTTTTTGTTAATAAGTTGGCATAGGAATTGCTTATATATAAAGTGACTTCAAATGAGAAAAAAACAATGATTTTGATGACTTATGTAGTTTAAAAATCTTAACACTTAGAGCTGTTAGTAGGGAACAGTAAAAATGTTGATTATTAAAAGTGTTAAGGTATCAATATAAATTAAAAATCAAAAGAAGGAGGCATTTTTATATGTCAATAACTTTAGAAACAGCTCAAGCTCATGCAAATGACCCAGCAGTATGCTGCTGCAGATTTGAAGAAGGAACAATAATAGCACCAGAAAATTTAGAAGATCCAGCAATATTTGGAGATTTAGAAGATTCAGGATTGCTAGTTATACCAGAAAATCATTTAACAGTAGGTCAAGTATTAGGAGCTAAATTAACAAAAACTTTAGATGCTTTATCTCCAATGACTACAGATAATGTGGAAGGGTATAAAACAACAGAAACAGATGTTGAGGAATCTACTGAAGAAAAAGTAGAAGCTCCAGTAGCACCTGTAGCTACTTTGACACAAGCTACAACAGGTCAAGTAATAAAAATACACATACAAGAAGGTAAAGATATCAACTTAGAGATACCTTTAGCAATTGCTACTCAAATGGGAGTAGTACCACAAAAATAATAGTTAAAATACAACTATTTAAGAAGGTTTTAATTTACTTGATTCCTCAGTTAAGGGGCTACCTGTTGAGGAATCGAGATTTAAAATAATAAATAAGAAAATAATGTAAGGAGGTATTTTATACTATGTCAATAACTTTAGAAACAGCTCAAGCCCATGCAAATGACCCAGCAGTATGTTGTTGTAGATTTGAAGCGGGAACAATAATAGCACCAGAAAACTTAGAAGATCCAGCAATATTTGCAGACTTAGAGGATTCTGGATTATTAACAATACCAGAAAATGGATTAACTATAGGTCAAGTACTAGGAGCTAAGTTAAAAGAAACTTTAGATGCGTTATCTCCAATGACTACAGAAAATGTAGAAGGATACAAAGCAGGAGAGGCTAAAGAAGTAGTAGCAGAAGAAGCAGTAGTAGAAGAAGCTCCAGCAGCTTTAGAAGCAGTAGTGCCAGTAAGCACAGGAGTTTTAGGTGAAACAGTTAAAATACACATAGGTGAAGGTAAAAATATAAGCTTAGAAATACCTTTATCAGTAGCTGGTCAAGCAGGAGTTGCTGCTCCAGTAGCAAACGTTGCAGCTCCAGTAGCAGGTGCAGCAGAAGTAGCTCCAAAAGTTGCAGAAAAGAAACTTTTAAGAAGCTTAACTAAAAAACACTTTAAAATAGATAAAGTTGAATTTGCTGATGAGACTAAAATAGAAGGAACTACTTTATACATCAGAAATGCTGAAGAAATATGTAAAGAAGCTAATGATACTCAAGAGTTAGTTGTAGATATGAAATTAGAAATAATAACTCCTGATAAATATGAAACTTACAGTGAAGCTGTATTAGATATACAACCAATCGCTACTAAAGAAGAAGGCGAATTAGGTACAGGTATAACTAGAGTTATAGATGGAGCTGTAATGGTATTAACTGGTACAGATGAAAATGGAGTTCAAATAGGTGAATTCGGTTCTTCAGAAGGTGAGTTAAATACTACTATGATGTGGGGTAGACCAGGTGCTGCTGACAAAGGTGAAATATTCATCAAAGGTCAAGTAACAATAAAAGCAGGAACTAACATGGAAAGACCAGGACCTCTAGCTGCTCACCGTGCATTTGACTATGTAACTCAAGAAATAAGAGAAGCATTAAAAACAGTTGACAACTCTTTAGTAGTTGACGAAGAAGTAATAGAGCAATATAGAAGAGAAGGTAAAAAGAAAGTTGTTGTTATAAAAGAAATAATGGGACAAGGTGCAATGCATGACAACCTAATATTACCAGTTGAGCCAGTTGGTACATTAGGAGCTCAACCAAACGTTGACTTAGGAAACATGCCAGTTGTATTATCTCCACTTGAAGTATTAGATGGTGGTATCCATGCATTAACTTGTATAGGACCTGCATCAAAAGAAATGTCAAGACATTACTGGAGAGAGCCATTAGTAATAAGAGCTATGGAAGATGAAGAAATAGATTTAGTAGGTGTTGTATTTGTTGGTTCTCCACAAGTAAACGCTGAGAAATTCTATGTATCTAAGAGATTAGGTATGTTAGTTGAAGCTATGGAAGTTGATGGAGCTGTAGTAACTACTGAAGGTTTCGGAAACAACCATATAGACTTCGCATCTCACATAGAGCAAATAGGTATGAGAGGTATACCAGTAGTTGGTGTAAGTTTCTCAGCTGTTCAAGGTGCTCTAGTTGTTGGTAATAAATACATGACTCACATGGTAGATAATAACAAGTCTAAGCAAGGTATAGAGAATGAAATATTATCTAACAATACATTAGCTCCAGAAGATGCTGTTAGAATAATGGCTATGCTTAAAAATGCTATAGCTGGTGTAGAAGTTAAAGCTCCTGAAAGAAAATGGAATCCAAATGTTAAATTAAATAACATAGAGGCTATAGAAAAAGTTACAGGAGAAAAAATAGCATTAGAAGATAATGAGCAATCTTTACCAATGAGTAAGAAAAGAAGAGAAATATACGAAAAAGACGAAAACTAAGATTTAGATAATAGTATAAATTTAGATCCAAGTTTAAAACAGTGTAGAGAGGTAGAATTATAATGGATAGATTAAAATATATCTCATCAGAGACTTTTTATGAGGGTATTATAGTTGACATCAAAGGTGGTGGAGTGACTATAGACCTGAAAGGTAGACTTGGACAATTTAAAATACCTAATAGAATGCTTATAACTGACTACGAACTTAAGATAGGTCAAGAAGTTGGATTCATGCTAAGCTATCCTGAGGTATTAAGTCCAGAGCCTAATCAAGAGTATGTAGAAAATATTAGGAGAGAAAAAGAAAAACAAGAAGAAATGCAATCAAAGCAAGAAGAAAAATAATAAATAATCGTTTGAAAATAGAAGGGAGAGGAAATATATGAGCCTTACAACAGTACAAGGACTTCAATCTGAAATATTCGTTCCAATAACACCTCCTCCAGTTTGGACTCCTGTAACTAAAGAATTAAAAGATATGACTATAGCTTTAGCTACAGCAGCTGGTGTTCACTTAAAATCTGACAAGAGATTTAATCTAGCAGGAGATACTACATTTAGAGCTGTACCTAATACAGCTACAGTTGATGAAATGATGGTATCACATGGTGGATATGATAATGGAGATGTAAACAAAGATATAAACTGTATGTTTCCTATAGATAGATTACATGAATTAGCTGCAGAAGGATTTATAAAAGCAGTAGCTCCTATGCACTATGCATTCATGGGTGGTGGAGGAAACCAACATGTCTTCACTGAAGAAACTGGTCCTGCTATCGCTGCTAAACTTAAAGAAGAGGGAGTAGACGGTGTAGTCATGACAGCTGGCTGAGGTACTTGCCATAGAACTGCCGTGATCGTGCAGAGAGCAATAGAGGAAGCTGGAATACCTACAATAATAATCGCAGCTCTTCCTCCAGTAGTTAGACAAAACGGAACTCCTAGAGCAGTTGCTCCATTAGTTCCAATGGGTGCTAATGCTGGTGAACCACATAACATAGAAATGCAAACACATATATTAAGAGATACATTAGAGCAATTAGTTGCAATACCATCTGCTGGTAAGATAGTTCCATTACCATACGAATATAAAGCTCACGTTTAAAATGTAATTTATATTTGAAAATATAAAACCCTTCTCCCACACAGTTAGGAGAGGGGTTTTAAGAACAAAGGTGGATATTATGGAAGAAAAAATAATGAGAAGACTTGTTATAAAACCGTTTCATATGAATGAAGTTAATTTCGGTTCAAAAACTTCTATAAAGAAAGATGTACTTACAATCAACTTATCAAGTATAGATGAAATAAAAGAAAAAGAAGATTTAATAACAGACATAAAAGTAGATATAATAAAGCCTGGAGATTATGACAGAGAAATTAACACTATTATGGACATTATACCAATATCAACCAAAGTTTTAGGCAGATTGGGAGAGGGAATTACACATACTTTAACTGGTGTATATGTAATGTTAACTGGCGCAGATGAAGATGGAAATCAAATGCATGAATTTGGCTCTTCAGAAGGAATTTTGAAAGAACAAATGGTGTTTGGTAGATATGGAACTCCATCAGTTGAAGATTATATAATTCATGTAGATGTAACTCTAAAGGGAGGTTTACCTTTCGAAAGAGCACTTCCACTTGCAGCATTTAGAGCATGTGATGATTTTATACAAGAAATAAGAACGTCTTTGAAAATGGAAGACGGAAGAAATGCTACTCAAGTTCGTGAATATTTTGACAAAATTCGACCAAATGCAAAAAAGGTTGTCATAGTAAAACAAATAGCAGGTCAAGGTGCTATGTATGACAATCAGTTATTCTCAAAGGAGCCTAGTGGTTTTGAAGGAGGAACATCAATTATAGATATGGGAAATGTACCTATGATTATATCTCCTAATGAATACAGAGATGGTGCCCTTAGAGCTATGACTTAAGAGAGGTGGATATTATGGGAATAGGACCTTCAACAAAAGAAACATCTCTTCATCACTTTAGAGACCCACTTTTAGACATAGTTGAAAGTGATAAAGATGTAGACTTACTTGGAGTAATAGTAGTAGGAACTCCAGATGGAAACGAAAATAAGACTTTTGTGGGACAAAGAACGGCCGCTTGGCTGGAAGCCATGAGAGTAGATGGAGCTATAGTTTCATCAGATGGATGGGGAAACTCACATGTTGACTATGCCAACACATTTGAGGAAATAGGAAAAAGAGATATACCTGTAGTTGGAGTTACATTTAATGGTACTCAAGCTAAATTTGTTGTAAGCAATCAATATATGAATACTATAGTTGATATGAACAAATCAAAAGAAGGTATAGAGACAGAAGTTGTTGGAGAAAACAACACAAATGAAATAGATGCTAAAAAAGCTCTAGCATTTTTAAAACTTAAGATGAGAAAACATGGATAACAAATCCATTACTAGATTTGATAGATATTGATTCTAACATGCACTTGTTATGAATAATTTTAATTAAGGTATTGGATATATTTACAGTAGGTCTTACTATTATGGGAGCAGATGAGGACTAGTATTTACGAAGCCATACATATAAAGCTACCATAATTTATTATAAGAAGACAACATGCTACATAGAAACAGAAGTAGTTGGATACAATCACATGGATGAAGTTGATGTTAAGAAGCATTGGCTTTTCTAAAATTAAAAATGCGTAAAACGCAAAATAAACCTAAGGGGGAATTTGATATGAAATTTAGCAGAAGTATACAAGCTATAGACTCTCATACAGCAGGTGAAGCAACTAGAATAGTTGTAGGTGGAATACCTAATATAAAAGGAAATTCTATGCCTGAGAAAAAAGAATATTTAGAAAAAAATCTAGATTATTTAAGAACTGCTATAATGTTAGAGCCAAGAGGACATAATGATATGTTTGGTTCTGTAATGACTCAACCTTGTTGCCCAGATGCTGACTTTGGAATAATCTTCATGGACGGTGGCGGATACCTTAATATGTGTGGCCATGGTACAATAGGAGCTATGACAGCAGCTATAGAAACAGGTGTAGTTCCAGCAGTAGAGCCTATAACTCATGTAGTTATGGAAGCTCCAGCAGGAATAATAAGAGGAGACGTTACAGTTGTAGATGGAAAAGCTAAAGAAGTATCATTCTTAAACGTGCCAGCTTTCTTATATAAAGAAGGTGTTGAAGTTGAATTACCAGGTGTTGGAACAGTTAAATTTGACATATCATTTGGTGGAAGCTTCTTTGCTATAATACATGCAAGTCAATTAGGTTTAAAAATAGAACCTCAAAATGCTGGTAAATTAACTGAGTTAGCTATGAAACTTAGAGACATAATAAACGAGCAAATAGAAATACAACATCCAACTTTAGCTCACATAAAAACTGTAGACTTAGTTGAAATATATGATGAGCCAACTCATCCAGAAGCTACTTACAAAAATGTAGTTATATTTGGTCAAGGGCAAGTTGACAGATCTCCATGTGGAACTGGAACAAGTGCTAAATTAGCTACTTTACATGCTAAAGGTGAATTAAAAGTAGGAGAAAAATTCGTATATGAAAGTATATTAGGAACTTTATTCAAAGGTGAAATAGTTGAAGAAACTAAAGTTGCAGATTTCAATGCTGTAGTACCTAAAATATCTGGTTCTGCTTATATAACTGGATTCAATCATTTTGTAATAGATGAAGAAGATCCACTTAAACATGGATTTATTCTTAAGTAAGCAATAAATAAATTGGGAAATTAAAATAGAATAGTAGCCTTTTATCGGCTACTATTCTATAGCTTTTAGGCTATAAGATTCAGAATATATTAAAAAATAAAAAAATAGGAGGATGGATTATGGTAGCGATCTTAAAGGCATTATACGTAGTATTCGCAGCAATCTTTGCAGTTGTGTTTGGTAAAGACGTAGCTAAAGCAAACAAAGAGGGGAAACTAGAAGAACAAAGTACTCCAAAAGTTGCTGTAACAGGATTTATAACAGATTTCTTTGATACATTAGGAATAGGGTCATTTGCTCCAACAATAGCAATGTCAAAAGCTTTAAAATTAAATATACCAGATAAAAAAATGCCTGGTACATTAAACGTAGCACATACTATTCCAGTTGTTACAGAAGCATTCATATTTACATCAATCATACCAGTTGATGGTGTTACTCTAGTATCTATGGTTGTGGCAGCAGCTGTTGGTTCATACATAGGTGCAGGAATAATAGCTAAAATGGACGAAAGAAAAATACAACTTGTTATGGGTGTAACTCTAGCATTAACAGCAATATTAATGTTATTAGGTCATCCTTGGGTTAACGTATTACCAGGTGGGGGAAATGAATTAGGTCTTACTGGTGTTAAATTAGTAATAGGTGTATTAGGTAACTTTATACTAGGTGCTTTAATGACAGCTGGTATAGGTCTATATGCTCCTGGTATGGCGATGGTTTACTTCTTAGGAATGTCTGCAAAAGTTGCGTTCCCAATAGTTATGGGTTCTTGTGCATTATTAATGCCAGTTGCAAGTATGAAATTCATAAAAGAAGATGCATATACTAAAAAAGCATCAGTTATAATAGCTATCTGTGGTTTAATAGGGGTTTTCGTAGCTGCATATATAGTAAAAACTCTACCAATGGATATATTAAAAGCATTAGTAATAGTTGTTATAGCTTACACTTCTGCTACAATGATAATGGCTGCAAATAAAAATAAAAAGACTGCTTAGTATTTATTAAATATTACAGCTAATAATAAAACTATAAACTGCTTTAAAATATTAATTTAATATTTTAGGGCAGTTTTTTATTTATTAAATTAATATAATTATATAAAGCAATTAATATGCCAATTGTGTAATATATATAATAATTTATTAAATTAGAGATGAAAATTGTTGTATTTATAAAAATTAAAGCATAATTTGAAGTTAAATATTTACATTTTATGCTCAATAAACTATGCAAGTGCTCATATATTAATACAGATAAATAAAAATATTATCATATTAAGTCTAAAATAACTTGTAACTGATAAAAAATAAGTTATATATGACTCTAGAGTTATCTGAATTATTTGGATAAATTTAAGTTACTGGATTTACTTGTATACAAGTATTTAGAATGAGTTATATATGACTTAAAAAAATATATAAAGAGTTTTAAAATTAATATAAGAGTGAAATATAGGAATTAAACAGTGTGATGATATATAAATCCAATAACAATTTTATAAATTTAAAAAGGAAAAGATTAAATGAAATTTATAACTAAATAAAAATTTTTAAACAGCAATCAAAGATTTGTAATAAAATACATCCCTCACAAATATATTTATTATATAAGCTGATACCAGAAATATAAGAATTAACAATTGTGGAGGGATAAAATATGATAGCTGTTAAAGATGAGAATAACGTAGTAAACTTAAGAGGGGAGTTAGACAATAAGCTAGAATTTAGTCATGAGATATTTGGGGAAAAATTTTATAATATGAAAATAAAAATAAACAGACTAAGTGATTCTTTTGATATACTTCCAATGACTGTATCAGAAAGACTTCTTCAAGATGTTGACCTCGATAAACAAAATTTAGTCAATGTTGTAGGTCAATTAAGATCATATAATAAAACATTAAATAATAAAAATAGATTAGTGCTTACAGTGTTTGCCAGAGAAATAAAAAGCATAGATGAGGAAAATAAAGACCCTAATAGCATATTTCTAGATGGATATGTATGTAAGGAGCCTGTATATAGGAAGACGCCTCTAGGTAGGGAAATAACCGATTTATTGGTGGCTATAAATAGACCTTATAACAAATCTGACTATATACCATCAATAGTTTGGGGTAGAAATGCTAAATTTGCAAAGAATCTAAAGGTTGGTGATAGAATACAGCTTTGGGGTAGGGTTCAAAGTAGAGAATATGAGAAAAAAATAGATGAAAATAATGTGATTAAAAAAATGGCTTATGAAGTATCAATATCGAAAATAAAAAAACTGGATGAGAATAACAACGAATAGATTCAAAAAGTATACTGTTTTTTATGAACAAAATACCAATAATTCTGCTATAATAACATATTAAAATTCATAAAGATTGTTTAAAAAAATACTAATGAAATATCTCTTGAATAGTTGCTCGCCATTTATTATAATGTAATCTGTACATAATTTATAATTGAGGAAATGAAGAGGTGAAGCATTGTGAAAAGCATATTGTATCAGATAAATAGACAGCCAGTTAAAGCTAAATATACATCTGATGAATTAGAATGTTTTTTGGATACAATTGAGTATAATGTAGGTGATAAAATATTGCTTGTTGGTCATATAGGAAACCTAGGCAAGAGATTGAGAGGTCTTGGTACATCTGTAACTATACTGGAGAATAGTAACTATGAAGATGTCTGTTATTCTTTAGTATATAATGAAAATTGCAATGTAGTTAAAGGTAAGTTAGAGTTTTTACCATTTGATGATAATCATTTCAACAAGATAATAATAGTAGACCAATTTAATGTTATTACAGATTGTGAAAAAGCTTCATCTGAAATACAAAGAGTTTTAAAGGGCAATGGAGAGGTTATATTAGAGGATTTAAATTTAAAAAATTTAAAAGTTAAGTTAAACTATCTTAAACATAAGTTTTGTGGTTCTGTTGCAAAGATTCACTATCCACATGAAGTATTCAATATATTTTCAAGATTAAACTTTGATGGTATGATTAAAGAGTCAAATAAATTAAAATATATTTATGTGGGAAAAAGAAGATAAATGAGTTAAAATATAAATATGGATATAATATAAAAGACTAGGTTAAGCCTAGTCTTTTGTTATAAGGAGATGTTTAGATGGAAATAAATTATGAATTGATAATAATTGTTATGCTCTTTGTAATCCTAATGTCAATCCAATTTACTTTAAATAAGATATACTTGATTCTTAAAGAAATAAGACAAATACTTATGTTAAGAAAAAATAAGGAATGATGATTATGATAGGTTTAGAATATATAAAATCTGATATTCAAAATATAGCTGAGGCTATAGTATCAGTACTCAATATAGATGTAACTATAGTAAATAAAGAACTATTTAGGATTGCAGGAACAGGAATCTATGTAGATAAAATAGGTGAGAAAGTAGATAAATATACAGCTTTTAAAAAATCACTTACAGAACAGATTACAATACTAATCGATGACCCAAAGAGTAGTGATATATGTAAGGAATGCTATAAGAATGATGCCTGTGTAGAGTTTGCAGAGGTATGCTGCCCTATTATATGTGATGGTGATTCTCATGGCGTTATAGGTCTTATAGCCTTTACAAAAGAGCAGGCACAGATTATAGAAAATAATAAAAGTGGTCTTATAAACTTTCTAGGTAAGATGGCAGATTTAATATCGAGCAAATTAAAAGCTCAAATTAAAACGTATGAACTGGAATTAGAAAAGAAAAAATTAGAGACTTTATTAAACAACATGGACAAGGCTGTTGTATCTATTGATGTAGATGGTAAGATTGATAAGTATAACTCAAAATTTAAGGAGCTTTTTAATCTAAAAGATAATATAACTGGAAAAAACATATTTGCTGAATTAGATTTTATACAGAAGCCTTCTGTAAATAACTTTAAGAAAGATAAATCATGTAGCTTTTTTTATAAGAGATATGGATATGATTCAAAAGGAATATATAATATCAATAAAATAGTATTAAAAAATGAATTAAAAGGCTATGTTATTGATTTTATAGATAAAAGAGATGCTATAAAGAACTATAATAAGATTAATAAAGATTATAAGATAAAATTAGAAAATATAATTGGTGAAAGTGCAGCCATAAGACATTCTAAAAAAGAAGCCCTAATAGCATCTAAATCAACTTCAACAGTACTTATTACTGGTGAAAGTGGAACGGGCAAAGAACTCTTTGCAAGAGCTATACACAATCATAGTAATAGGGTTGATAATCCTTTTATAGCTGTAAACTGTGCAGCAATACCAGATAATTTATTAGAGAGTGAGTTATTTGGATATGAAGAGGGAGCTTTTACTGGAGCTAAAAAAGGTGGAAAGCTTGGAATGTTTGAAGTAGCTCATAAAGGAAGCATATTTTTAGACGAGATAGGAGATATGAGTTTACACTTACAGTCAAAATTATTGAGAGTATTACAAGAAAAAGAGCTCAATAAGATTGGAAGTAAATCAAATGTTTTTATAGATGTAAGGATTATTGCAGCAACGAATAAAGATTTAGAAAAGATGGTTCAAAATGGGACCTTTAGAGAAGATTTGTATTATAGATTAAACGTTATACCTATAAAATTACCTAGTTTAAGAGAAAGAAAAGATGATATACCACTTATAATCAAGCATATGGTTAAAGAGTATTCAAAAAAACTAGATAAAAATGTTATTGATATAGATAGCAGAGTTGTCGATGCTATGATTGAATATAAGTGGCCCGGTAATATAAGAGAATTACAGAATATTATTGAATATAGTGTGAATATGTCTTCGTCTCCAGTCATTACAATGAATGTGATTCCTCAAAAGATAAAAAATACATCTGTAGAAGAATTAGAGGTTAAAAGTGATAGAATAGTTCCACTTGATGAACTTGAGAAGATTGAGATAATAAAAGCTTTAAATAGATACAAAGATTATAAAAAAGATAAAGAATTAACAGCTAAAGCACTTGGAATATCAAGAGCTACATTATATAGAAAAATTGAAAAATACAATATAATCTCATAGTAATAGAATAAGTGTAAGCCGTCTCAAAATGATATAAAATCTCATTTTGAGATTTTTTTTTGTCTTTTTGCGAAATTGTCATCCTTTTATCGATTGAAAGGAATAGAAAATCTCTATGTAAATAAAAAAAGTATATATATAGAATCAGTCATATCAATGATTATAGCGTATCAAAATAAAAATATAGAAAAAATAAAAAATATGGCATGCATCTTGCTATAAATATAGATAAGAAATTATTTAATAGAATTATTTGAGTACTAAATCTAAACTTAATTGGGAGGTTTATATAAAATGAGAGATATAAGAAAAGAATTAGTGGAAATGTTAAAGGCAGAAGTTAAGCCAGCAGTAGGATGTACTGAGCCAGTAGCTTTAGCACTAGCATGTGCAAAGGCAAAGGAATTATTAGGAGAAGAAATAGTTGAAAATCGTATGTTAGTTAGTCCTAGTATATATAAAAATGGTATGTGCGTAGGTATACCAGGGACTGAAAGATTAGGATTAAAAATAGCAGCAGCTCTAGGTATAGTAGGAGGTCATTCTGAAAACGGATTAAGTGTACTAGAAACTTTAACAAAAGAAGAAGTTAAAATAGCTGAAGACTATATGGATAACACTCCTTTATCAATAACACCTGCTGATACTAGAGAGAAAGTATTTATAGAAGTGTTATTAAAAGGAGCAAATCATACTTCTAAAGTTAGAATAAGAACTAAACATGACAACTTCACATACTTAGAGAAAGATGGAGAAGTATTACTAGATAATGAGCCAAAAGTATCAGTTTCAAATGATTCAGCAGAAAAAGCTGAGAGCTTAATGGACACTGTAACTATACAAGAATTAGTAAAAAATGTAGAAGATATTGATTTTAAAGATATAGAATTTTTACTAGATGGAGTAAAAATGAATGAAGAAATGGCCGAATATGGATTAAAGCAAAAAACTGGTATTGGCGTAGGATATGGAATCAAAAAATCTATGGAAGAAGGTCTTTTAGGTAATGATGTTATAAACTATGCAATGATGTTAACTGCTGGAGCTTCAGATGCAAGAATGGCTGGAGTAAAAATGCCTGTTATGAGTTCTAATGGTAGTGGAAACCATGGTTTGACAGCAATTCTTCCAATAGTTGCTTACAATAAAAAATTCCCACAATCTGATGAAAGACTAGCAAAAGCTTTAGCTATATCACATCTAGTAACTGGTTATATTAAAAACTATACAGGAAGATTATCTGCTGTATGTGGATGCGGAGTTGCTGCATCTACTGGAGCTACTGCAGGTATCTCTTGGCTTATGAATGGTACTGAAAAGCAAATAGAAGGAGCTATAGAAAATATGATAGCTGACCTAAGTGGAATGATATGTGATGGAGCAAAAGCTGGTTGTGCTTTAAAATTATCATCTGCTGCATCTGCTGCTATACAAAGTGCTATAATAGCTAAGCAAGACTGTTTTGTACCACCACTAAATGGTATAGTTGGTTCAAGTGTTGAGCAAAGTATACAAAACTTAGGTAGAGTAAGTGATAAAGGTATGTCTATAACAGATGAGATAATCTTAAATGTAATGAATGATATGAATAAAGTTGATTAGTATTTTAAAATATTTTTATATTATAAGATATAGTAAAAATAGAATAAATAAATTTAATTAGTGCCTCTGATGAAATACAATTATGTATAAATGGAAAAAACTTGTTATTGCAAGTTTTTTCTTTTTTTGTCTAAAATATATAGTATGTAATTTAGTATTAATATATGAACTACTTAAAATATAAGATACATTGTTAATAATTGTTGAATGCACTTAAAAACTCAATAATATTGGCTAATATTGAATAAGAGTATTGAAAAAGTGAGCAATCTCTTATAAAATTAAGAAGGATTATTACAATTGGAGGTCTTTTTATGGATATAGAAGCAAAAAAATGGGAAGTGTTGTATTCAGAAGAAAAAATTAAAGATAAATTAAAAGAATTAGGAGCAGTTATAGAAAAAGACTATAAAGATAAAAATCTTATGGTAGTTTCTCTATTAAAAGGTAGCTTTATATTTTGTGCGGACTTAGTTAGAAATATAAATTTACCTCTTAGAGTTAATTTTATGACTACATCTAGTTATGGAAATAGTGAAGAAAGTACTGGTAAAGTAAAAGTAGTTGCAGATGTTACTACTGATATAGCAGGATATGATGTATTAGTCGTAGATGATATTACCGATTCTGCCTTAACTATGGATTTTGTATTAAAGCATTTAAAAGCTAAAAACCCAGCTAGTTTAAAATGTTGTGTTCTTTTGGACAAACCAAGTAGAAGAAAAGTAGATTTAGTGCCAGATTATTGTGGATTTGAAATAGAAGATAAGTTTGTAGTCGGGTATGGATTTGATTTTGGTGATTACTATAGAAATGTTCCTTATATATTCAATGTTACAGATGAAGATAGATAAGCAATTATATAATTTTGTGGATGCCTCAATATGATTTTTATTAATCGTGTTGAGGCATTTTTCATTTGAAAAGTAATTTAAAGTAGGATTAGTTTAATTTTATATGGCTTAACTAGTTTTATTTTTATGAATATAATAAAAAAATTTAAAATAAGTGATAGGAAATGAGATTTTTAATTGTATTAGTAGTTGTAAAGGCTTTTACAAAGGAGGTATTAACTTGGAGGATAAACTGATAATCAAAAATATAAAAAAGAAAAAAGAAAAAGGGATGGAAATGCTTATTGATGAGTATGGAAACTTTATAGCATCTATAGTTAGAAGAACTCTTGCTAATGCTAGGATTTATGAGGAAGAGTGTATAGATGATGTACTTTTATCAATATGGAATAACATAGAAAAATTTGATAGTGAAAAAAATTCCTTTAAAAATTGGATAGGTTCTATCTCTAAATATAGAGCAATCAATTATAGGAAAAAGTACACAAACAATAATACACACTTGGAATTGGAAGATAAAGAAATATCCTATATAGATAAAAAATTGTACAAAAAAGAAATTGAAGAAGAAATAAATGACCTTATAAGTACATTAAGTGATAAAGATGCTGAGCTCTTTAGAAAGTATTATTTAGAAGAGATATCTCTAAAAGACATAGCTATGCAAAATGAGACTACTGTTGAAAATTTACATAATAGACTTTCAAGGGGCAGAAAAAAGATGAAAATTCATTTAAATAAGAAGAAAGCTTAAATATAAAATGGATAATAGTAAATATTTGAATATAAAAAATATAGAAGAAAAGGAGATTTTTTATGAAAGATAAATTTGATTTATTTAATGAGACAAATATAAATATAGAAGAATATGATGACATTGTATTGAGTAGTGAAGAAAAAGAGGAGATGAAAAAGAGAATGAAATCTAAGGTTAAATATAATAAGAGTAATAATTTTAAGAGATATGCTCTTGTAGGAGGATTATCAGTAGTTATTTTAGGTACATCTGCATTTACTAATGAAACTACCTTAGCATACATGCAACATATAGGAAAACAAATAGAATACTTCTTTAATAAAGATACTGAAGAACTCAAACCCTATAAAAACATTGTAGACAGTGTTGTTACAGATAAAGGAATAAGTATAACATTAAATGAGATTATGCTTGGAGAAGGGGAGCTATTTTTAAATATAAGTGTTGATGATAGTAAGCTTGATAAAGATGCCTTGGGTTTAAAGAAAGAAAATGGATTCTTGGGAATTGATGATATTAAAATTAAAGTTGGAGATATGAACTTTGTTTCAGTATCAGGTCCTTCTACATCAGAAAAAAATAAAGATGGAACTACTAATATGGTTATGACATGCAAACTTGAGAATTTGGATAAAGATGGAGATGGAAAAAGTGATGTAGAAAATTTTGATTTATTGAAAAATGTAGATTTAAATAAAGATTATGATATAAGTATAAGCATAAATAAAGTTGAGTATGAGTTAAACAAGAGTATAAAGACATCAAAAGAGATAGAGATAGGAAACATGGGAGGAGTAGAAGGTGAGCACTTAAATGGGTATCTTAGTGGAAATTGGGAATTTAATACTAGTATAAATGGTTCAAATATAGCTAAAGATACAAGAATTTATAATGTCAACAAGAATGTACGATTAAAAAATAAAAACGTTGATATAGATTTAGTATTAAAAGAAGTGAGGGTATCTCCAACGAAGATTAAAGTAATGTATGGATTCAAAGTTAATAAATATAATTTTGCTAAAGATGATAAACTTCCAAAAACATTAGGATTTGAACTTAAAGATGCAAGAGGAAAAAGTTTAGAGTTACTTAGTGGAGCAGGAGGATATAGTCTAGATTATTCTAAAGGTAATTATGTTGAATCTTCTTTAGAGTATGAAGTCAAAAAAGATGTTAAAAAAATAAGTATTACTCCAATAATAGAGGATTGGAGCAAAGAAGTTAATAATATAGAGTCATTTAATAATCAAAGTATAGATATTGATATAAGTAAATAAATATATTCTCACATAAGAAATTGTCGATTCATATAATTATATAGAGTAATGCTCAATACTTATAGAGTATTGCTCTAATTTTAAAAGAGAGAGGATTTATTATATGAGTGATTACAATGACAATTCAGGGCCAAGTTTGTATCAAGATGTAGGCCCAACAGGACCAACTGGCCCGGCTGGTCCAACTGGTCCAACAGGGCCTAAAGGAGCAACAGGGGCAACAGGAGCCAATGGAATAACAGGTCCAACAGGAAACACAGGAGCAACAGGAGCCAATGGAATAACAGGTCCAACAGGAAATACAGGAGCAACAGGAGCCAATGGGGCAACAGGAGAAACAGGTCCTAGAGGAGCGACAGGAGCAACAGGAGCCAATGGAATAACGGGTCCAACAGGAGCAACAGGAGCAACAGGAGCCAATGGAATAACAGGTCCAACAGGAAACAAAGGAGCAACAGGAGCCAATGGAATAACAGGTTCTACAGGTCCAACAGGAAATACAGGAGCAACAGGAGCCAATGGAATAACAGGAGCAACAGGAGCCAATGGGATAACAGGTCCAACAGGGAATACAGGAGCGACAGGAGCGACAGGGGCCAATGGGATAACAGGTCCAACAGGTCCAACAGGAAATACAGGAGCAACAGGGGCAAATGGAATAACAGGAGCAACAGGTCCAGATGGAGCAGTAGGTCCAACAGGCCCAACAGGAAATACAGGGGCAACAGGAGCCGATGGAATAACAGGTTCTACTGGACCAATAGGAGCAACAGGCCCAACAGGAGCCGATGGAGAAGTAGGTCCAACAGGAGCAGTAGGAGCAACAGGTCCAGATGGAGCAGTAGGTCCAACAGGAGCAGTAGGTCCAACAGGTCCAACGGGTATAGATGGAGCAACAGGAGTAACAGGAGCAACAGGAGCAACAGGAGCAACAGGTGTAGATGGAGCAACTGGTCCAACAGGAGCAACAGGAGTAACAGGAGAGACAGGAGCAACAGGAGCAGTAGGAGCAACAGGCCCAACAGGAGCAGATGGAGAGGTAGGTCCAACAGGAGCAACAGGAGCAACAGGAGCAGATGGAGCAGTAGGTCCAACAGGAGCAAATGGAGCAGTAGGTCCAACAGGAGCAACAGGAGCAACAGGAGCAGCAGGAGCAATAGGTCCAACAGGCCCAACAGGAGCAAATGGAGCAACAGGGGCAACCGGAAATACAGGAGCAACAGGAGCAGATGGAGCGACAGGCCCAACAGGTCCAACAGGAGCAACAGGAGTATTAGCATCAAATAATGCACAGTTTGTAGTATCTTCTACAACCTTATCAAATAATTCATTAGTTACATTTAACTCATCATTTATAAATGGAACTAATATAACTTTACCAACAAGTAGTACTATAAATCTTGCAGTTGGAGGAATATATAATGTATCTTTTGGTGTACGTGCTACACTTTCACTTGCAGGGTTTATATCAATAACTACAAACTTTAATGGAACAGCTCAAAATAACTTTATTGCAAAAGCAGTAAATACTCTTACTGCATCGGATGTAAGTGTAGGACTGGACTTCTTGGTTGATGCCAGAGCAGCAGCTGTTACTTTAAGCTTTACTTTTAACTCAACAACATCAGGTACTTCTGCTGCTGGATTTGTTTCAGTATATAGAATACAATAATATATATTAAAATCTCAATCTATTTAAATGTTTATACTTGAATATCTAAATAGATTGAGATTTATTATGTATAAAAAACTATCCTAATATGTCTGACATTTTATAAAGTCCAGATTGTTTACAAGCTAAGAATTTAGCTGCAACTATAGAACCGTTTGCAAACACCTCATCAGATTGAGAATGATGACTTAATGTAAGAACTTCATTATCACCTGCAAATATAACATCATGGTCACTGATTATATTGCCTCCTCTTATAGAGTGTATTCCAATTTCGTTTGATTTTCTTTTGCAATCCCTACCATATCTTCCATGTGTATTTATACTTTCAGGTAACACTTCTTTAATTGCATTTGCTATCATAGTAGCAGTTCCACTAGGAGCATCTTCTTTTCTATTGTGATGTTTTTCTATAATTTCAATATCAAAACCATTTAGCATTTTTGATGCATCTTTAACCAATTTTATTAATATATTTACTTCAAGAGATGTATTTGATGATAATAATATAGGAATATTTTTTGATGCTTCTTCTATTCTGTTTAAATCACTCTCATCATAGCCAGTAGTGGCTAATACTACAGGTACATTATTTTTTAGCGCATATGATAATATTGGTTCTAAAGTTTTATGATGTGAAAAATCTATTATGACATCAGCTTTTTCAGTAACATCAGTCATTGTCTTATAAAGTTTTGTATCACAATGGCAACCTTTTTCATCAGCAGACCTAGCTACCCCACACACTAGTTCTAATTCACTATCTTTTTTTACACATTCTGCTAGTACTCTTCCCATTGTTCCATTATAACCACTAATTATAACTTTCAACATAAATTCCTCCTATTAAATTAATAAAAATTTGTTGTATTACTATAAGTTTATTTTATCACTAATACAATTTATATAAAATAATATTAGTGATATTAGGGTTATAGTTTACTGGATATTTAAAAAAGAGTGCCTAAATTTAATATATATTAAATTTAAGTTCATATTTCATAAAATTCGCTTAAAAATCAATATTAATATATTAAAAGTTCTAAAGATGTGTATATGTAAAGATAGATAAAAATTTAAAGTATTAACTTTAAACTCAACATTTAGGGTATTAAAAGTGATATTATTAAATTAGAAATATCTTAACTTAATATACTAAGATGGGAGTGATAGATATGTTAAAAGAAGAGAAGACTTATCAAGAGAAAGAAGCAAAGACATTTAATGGAGTAATGGCTTTGATAATGATTATCTTATTTTTAGTAGTTTCAATAGCTATTATGGTTTTTGGAATAATAAAACTTGATAGTGGCTTTGCTGGGATAGGTTCACTTATGTTAGTTTCAGGGCTTGTATTTATACTGGTAGATTTTATCCTATGTTTTGGACTAAAGATGATTAATCCTAAGGAAGCTATAGTTCTTGTTTTGTTTGGTAACTATTATGGGACTATAAAAAAAGAAGGATACTATTGGGTAAATCCATTTTGTTCTGCAATAAATCCAACATCATCAGGAATTAATATATCAAAATCTTCATCTGATGAAAAAGTAGATATATCATCTAATCCAAGAGGGAAAAAAGTATCTTTAAAAACAATGACTCTTAATAATGAAAAGCAGAAAGTTAATGATTTATTAGGAAATCCGATTATAATAGGAGTTGTTGTAATTTGGAAGGTTGTAGATGCAACAAAGGCAGTATTTAATGTGGATAATTATAATACATTTTTATCTATTCAATGTGATTCGACTATTCGTAATGTTTCAAGACTTTATCCATACGATGTATCTGAAGATGGAGATGAGAAA
Source organism: Clostridioides sp. GD02377 (assembly GCF_045899875.1). Lineage (NCBI taxonomy): Bacteria > Bacillati > Bacillota > Clostridia > Peptostreptococcales > Peptostreptococcaceae > Clostridioides > Clostridioides sp. GD02377. The sequence goes on along the minus strand of NZ_JBJODA010000011.1, from coordinate 13,619 downwards.
TCTCTTCGTGGTAGTAGTCAAGAGATAGCTGATAAATTAAAAGACGAATTACAATCAAGAGTTGATATTGCAGGAATTGAAGTGTGTGAAGTAAGAATTACTCACCTTTCTTATGCACCAGAAATTGCAGCAGCAATGTTACAACGTCAACAAGCAGAGGCTATAATAGCAGCACGTAAAAAGATTGTTGAAGGGGCTGTAAGTATGGTAGAAATGGCACTAACTAATTTAAGTGAAAATAATGTTGTAACTTTGGATGAAGAACATAAAGCAGCTATGGTAAGTAATCTATTGGTTGTTCTTTGTGGTAATAAAGATGCACAACCAGTAGTAAATAGTGGTTCAATATATTAATCTAGGGTAAAGTTAAGACATTTTAAATAATTTCAAATATCCTAAAAAGAGGGTGTCTCTAATGAATTAAATTCATGTTGAGACACCCTTTTGCTTATACATTACTTATTTAATTAATCTAAATTTCTAAGGTCATCCATAAGTTTAGTCTTGTCAGCCGTTTTTTCATCTTTCATTTTTATAACTTTAGCAGGAGAACCAGCAACAACAGCACCAGCTTCTACATCAGTAGTTACAATAGCACCAGCTGCAACAACAGCACCTTTACCGATTCTAACACCTTCAAGAATAACTGCATTAGCTCCTATTAAAACATCATCTTCAACTATAACAGGAGTAGCAGAAGGTGGCTCTAAAACACCAGCAACAACAGCTCCAGCACCTAAATGAACATTTTTACCAAGAGTACCTCTAGCTCCAATAACAGCATTCATATCTACCATAGAACCTTCACCAATAACAGCTCCTATATTTATAACAGCTCCCATCATTACAACAGCATTTTTTTCTATAGTAACCATATCTCTTATTATTGCACCTGGCTCGATTCTTGCATGTTCACTTAAAGTATTTTTTAGAGGAATAGCAGAATTTCTTCTATCGTATTCTACATGAGTATCTATTATATCTTTACCATGTTTATCTAATACTTCCATTATATCTTCATAGTCACCTATAAATATATAAGAACCATTGCATCCAAATACTTTAAATTTATCAGTTGATTGGAAATGTAAAGAGTTAGTATTTACATATACCTTAACAGGTGTTTTCTTTTTAACTTCTTTTATATATCTTGCTATTTCATAAGCATCGTTTAAATTTACCATTTGTTAATTCTCCTTGTATTTCATTATATTTCTTTTATTATATACTTATTTATCAATTTTAGTATATACTTACTTTTCATTATTTACATTTTATTTTACAGATTTTTTATTATATAAGCATAGTATCAAATAAATTTATCTATTGTATATATTTGAGTTAAACTGTGTGTCCTCATTATATTATTGTTATTATCCTAACATGCTGTCCATATTATAAAATCCTGGTTTTTGTTTAACTAAGTATTTAGCAGCAGCTATAGAACCACTTGCAAAGATACCACGAGATTGGGCTTGATGGCTTATTGTAAGGACTTCATTATCTCCTGCAAATAGAGCATCATGTTCACCAACAATATTTCCACCTCTTATAGCATGAATACCAACTTCGTTTGGTTGTCTTTTTGCGCTACGACCATATCTACCATAATTATTTTCAACATTTGGTAAAACCTCTTTTATAGCGTTAGCAATCATAACAGCTGTGCCACTTGGGGCATCTACTTTTCTGTTGTGATGTTTTTCTATTATTTCTATATCAAATCCTTCTAATAATTTAGCTGCATCTTTAACTAATTTCACTAATACATTTACACCAAGAGACATATTATATGATTGGAATACAGGAATAACTTTAGCCGCTTCATGTATTTTGTTCATTTCTTCATCATTATATCCAGTAGTAGCAATTACTAAAGGTGTCTTAGTCTTTAAAACATAAGATAAGATATTATCTAAATTAGAGTGATGAGAAAAATCTATAACTACATCAACTTCTTCAACTATAGTGCTCATGTCTTCATAGATTTTAAGGTCACCTTCACAACTATCCATACCTCTAGCTGCAACACAAACCAATTCTAATTCACTATCTTCTCTTATAGTATCGGCTAAAATCTTACCCATTTTTCCATCATAACCAGTTGCTATAACTTTTAACATAATTTCCTCCTATGATTAAGGGCTAACTTTTGACCAAACCTATTTTTTACCATGCATCAATTTTTACTATGCATTAACTTTTAGTCCAAAGTTAACTAATTCTTTCTTTAATACTTCTAAATTTGCTGGGTCCATTTCTGCTAGAGGTAATCTTAAATCTCCAACATTGAATCCTAGTAAATTCATTGCAGTCTTAACTGGTATAGGATTTACTTCTATAAATAAAGCTGCTATTAGAGCATCCATACCAAGTTGTAATTTTCTAGAACCTTCTATATCGCCTTCAAAGAATTTGGCTACTAAATCATGAGTTTCTTGAGGGCAAACATTAGCAAGTACTGATATAACTCCTTGACCTCCTAAAGATAATAAAGGAAGTATAGTATCATCATTACCAGAGTAGATAGCAAAATCATCTGGAACTAAACTAGCTATTTCTGCAACCTGTCCTAGGTCTCCACTAGCTTCTTTTACAGCAACGATATTATCTATTTTAGCAAGTTCAACTATAAGGCTAGGACTTATATTTACACAAGTTCTTCCAGGGACATTGTAAAGTATAATTGGAAGTTTGACACTGTTAGCTATTGTTTCAAAATGACGTTTAAGTCCAGCTTTATTAGCTTTATTGTAATAAGGAGTTATGATTAATAGAGCATCTACTCCTAATTTTTCAGCTTCTTGGCTTAGATTAACTGAGTGCATAGTATCATTAGAACCACTTCCAGCTATAACAGGAACTCTTTTATTAACTTTTTCTACAACATACTTAATAGTAGCAAGTTGTTCTTCATCAGTCATAGTATTAGCTTCACCAGTAGTACCACAAGATACTATAGCATCAGTACCATTAGCTATCTGGTATTCAACCAATTCGCCTAATTTGTCAAAATCAACTTTGTTATCCTTTGTAAATGGTGTAACTAGAGCAACAGCAGAACCTTTAAATATCATATAAAATCAATCCCCTCTTTTTTATTTTTGTGTTTTATATTACAGTTACTTCTAATGCTTGTTTTTATATTATTATTAATATTTTACAAAATTATATATTTATACAAGTTTGTATATTATACTAAATCGTATGATAAAGCCATTTCAGCTATTTGAATTGCATTAGTTGCAGCACCTTTTCTGATATTGTCAGCTACAACCCAAAGATTTACACCATTGTCAACACTGAAGTCTCTTCTTATTCTTCCAACAAATACTTCATCTCTATTGTCAAATTCTACAGCAGTTGGATATTCATTATTAGCAGGATTATCAACTACTACAACCCCTGGAGCATCTTCAAGTGTTTTTACCAAGTCTTCTAATTCAAATGGATTGTTAAATTCAACGTTTATAGATTCACTATGACCATTTCTCACTGGAACTCTTACAGTAGTTGCAGTTATTTTTAAGTCGTAATTATTAAGTATTTTCATAGTTTCATTTACCATTTTCATTTCTTCCTTAGTATATCCATTTTCAGTAAATGAATCTATATGAGGAAGACAATTGTAAGATATTTGGTGAGGGTAGAATCCAGTAGGATTACCATTCATTCCTTTCTCTAAATCTTCAACACCTTTAACACCAGAACCAGATACAGCTTGGTAAGTAGAGTATACTACTCTCTTAATTTTGTACTTATCATCAAGTGGCTTAAGAGGAACCATAGCTTGTATAGTAGAGCAGTTAGGATTAGCTATTATGCCCTTGTGTTCTTTTATTGCTTCAGGATTTACTTCAGGAACTACTAAAGGAACATCTGGGTCCATTCTCCAGTGACTAGAATTATCCACTACTAAGATTCCATTTGATGCTGCTATTGGAGCATACTTTTCACTAATACTTCCTCCAGCAGAGAATAGTGCTATTTGTATACCTCTATCAGTAAATGAAGTTTCCTTTAATTCTTCTACTATATATTCTTTACCACAAAATATTACTTTAGAACCAGCTGATTTAGAAGAAGAGAATAAAAATAGATTTTCTATTGGAAAATTTCTTTCCTCTAATACTTTTAAAAATGTTCTACCTACCATTCCAGTAGCACCAACTATCGCTACGTTTACTTTTTTCATATAAATTCACCCCAATTTTAAATTATTAAAACATTATTTGATTTTAGTTATACAAGTAAGATATGTTAATATTTTTTTATATCCAAAAACTTTAATATTATATTAACAACTTTAATTATATACAAAAAACGTACAAAGGTATACTTTGTACGTCTAATTTATCACTCAAAGTAAACCCTGTAGCTCATCACTTATAATATAAGTGACAGTATTACACATGTTATGTGTAATCCCAGAAAATATAATTGCAAGAAATATTTTCTTCGGCTGTAAATCCTTTTTCCAATCATTAACGCCTGCCAGCTACTATTGGATACTCTTAGTTACAGCTACCTCTACCCTAGGTTAATAGGATATTAAAATTTGATTATTCTAATAATAATACATATTTAAGAAAAAATCAACTTATTTATATAAATATTGCTAAAATTTAAATCCAAAATTTGTCAATTCTTGTTTTAATACATTAAGATTAGTTTCTTCCATTTCAGCTAGAGGAAGTCTTAAATCTCCAACATTAAAACCTAAAATATTCATGGCAGTTTTAACTGGCACTGGATTTACTTCTATAAATAAGGCAGCAATTAAAGCATCCATATCAAGTTGTAATTTTTTTGAGCCTTCAATATCACCTTTAAAGAATTTAGTTACTAAGTCATGTGTCTCCTTAGGGCAAATGTTAGCAAGCACAGAGATAACACCACTTCCACCTAATGATAATAGTGGTAATATAGTGTCATCATTACCGGAGTATATAGCAAAGTCTTCAGGTACTAATTTAGCTATTTCTGCAACTTGAGCTAAATCTCCACTTGCTTCCTTTACAGCAACTATATTATCTATTTTAGCAAGTTCAGCCACAACAGATGGCTTTATATTTACTTTAGTTCTTCCAGGTACATTGTATAAAATAATTGGTAATTTAACGCTATTTGCTATTGTTTCAAAGTGAAGTTTAAGACCTTTTTCATTAGTCTTATTATAGTAAGGAGTTATTATTAAAAGTCCATCAACTCCTAATTTTTCAGCTTCTTGACTCATATGAACAGACAACATAGTATTGTTTGAACCAGTACCTGCAATGACAGGTATTCTTTTGTTAACTTTTTCAACTGTATATTTTATTACAGCAAAAATTTCAGATTCACTCATAGTAGTTGCCTCACCTGTTGTTCCACAAACAACTAGTGCATCTGTATCATTCTCAATGTGGTATTCGATTAATTCACCTAATTTTTCGAAGTTGACATTATTATCCTCTGTGAATGGGGTAACTAAAGCAACAGCAGAACCTTTAAATAACATATAATCAAATCTCCTTTTTTATCTAAATTTAATTTTTTAAGTACAATAATAATTATAGTACAAATTAATTAATTTTAATAGGTATAGTTAATATCTTAACTGTTTAAATAAGATATTTATATTATATTAATATTAGAAAAATTTGAAATAAATGTATTATTCTCAAAATATGCATATTAATTTAATAAAATATACCAAAATGGAAATAAAAAATAAATTTTATGCGAATTTAATAACTAATAATTAATATATTTAGGTTATAATAAATATGTGCGTAAAATCTAATAATAAGCAATAATACCGTAAATTTAGGAGGAATAATATGGATACTTTAAAGGAACTTTTTAAAATAGGAAGTGGGCCTTCAAGTTCTCATACTATGGGACCACAAAGAGCAGCAGAAAGATTTAAAAATGAAAATCCAGATGCAGAAAGTTTTAGAGCAATATTATATGGTAGTTTGGCAGCCACAGGTAAAGGTCACTTAACTGACTATATAATTGAAAAAACGATATCGCCAAAAAAAGTTGAAATTGTTTGGGAAGAAGATATTATAAAAGATTTTCATCCAAATGGAATGAAGTTTGAAGCTTTAGATAAAGAAGGAAATGTAACGGCTGAATGGACTGTATATTCTGTAGGTGGAGGAACTATAGCAGAAGAAGGTCAAAGAAATAGCAAAAGCAACAGTATATATCATCTAGATACTATGGATGAGATAGTAAAATGGTGTAAGGAAAATAATAAGACTTTAGTAGATTTTGTGTTGGAATGTGAACCAGAAGACATAAAAGATTATATAAAAACTATAAAAGATGCTATGAGAAAATCTATTGATGATGGATTAAGCACAGATGAAATAATACCAGGTAAATTATTATTAAAAAGAAGAGCAAGTACGTTTTATAATGCATACCAAAAAGATAAAAACTTCTCAACACTTGTATATGCATATGCACTAGCAGCTTCTGAGCAAAATGCTTCTGGTAATATCATAGTTACAGCGCCAACTTGTGGTTCTGCTGGTGTAATCCCAGGAATATTCTTTGCAATGCAAGATTTCTATAAGTATGATGACCAAAAAATAATTGAAGCACTACTTGTGGCTGGGATAATAGGTAATATAATAAAGACTAACGCATCAATATCTGGAGCAGAGGTAGGGTGTCAAGGTGAGGTTGGTGCAGCTTGTTCTATGGCAGCAGCGGCAGTAGCATACTTAAAAGGTGGTACTATAGACCATATTGAATATGCAGCAGAAATAGCACTTGAACATCATCTAGGAATGACTTGTGACCCTGTATATGGATACGTTCAAATTCCATGTATAGAAAGAAATGCTATGGCAGCTCAAAGAGCTTATGATGCAGCTAATTATGCATTATTAACTGATGGCTCACATTCTGTCTCCTTGGACCAAGTTGTTGAAACAATGAAAGAAACTGGTATAGACATGATGGATAAATATAAAGAAACTGCTAAGGGTGGACTTGCTAAACACTTCTTCTCTTGCTAAAAAATAAAATTTTTAAGTAATAATTCCCCTGTTTTGATTTATGAAACAGGGGAATTATTATTAATGGTGAATTATTTAATAATGCAAAATATTTTTATATTAAATTTAATTTTTTACTTTTAATTAGTATAGTTTGTTATATAATGTTTTAATTATGAGAGATATAGAAATATTTTTATAATAAATTAAAATTTGGAGGAGATTACATGAGAGAGGCATCATATTTACAAGAGCAACTTTATAAACATAGAAAGGCATTAAATCCAATTGCAGAGATTGGAAGAAAAGAATATAAAACTTCAAAATACATAAGAGATTATCTTGATAAATTGGGGATTAAGTATGAAGTTTACTTAGAAACAGGTATAGTAGGAATAATAGAAGGCAAAAAACCTAAAAAAGATATAGCTTTTAGAGCAGATATAGATGGGCTTCATAGTGAGGAAGGTGTAAAGCATTTATGTGGTCATGATGGACATGCCACTATATTACTTGGATTAATTGAATATTTGAATGATAACAAAGAACAACTGAATGATAATATAGTATTCATATTCCAACCAGCAGAAGAAGGTCCAGGGGGAGCAAAAGCTTTAATAAATGAAGGTGTACTTAGAAAATATAATGTTGATGAAATATATGGACTTCATATATATCCAGAGTTGCCAGAAGGTTATGTTGGTACAAGAGAAGGATACTTTATGGCTCAAATAGGAGACATTGATATAGAAATAGTGTCTAAAAGTGGACATGGTGCTATGCCACAAAATGGAATTGATGGGATAGTTATAGCTTCAAACTTTGTAAGTTCACTTCAAACTATAGTATCAAGAAATATAAGCCCAATAGACAATGCAGTATTGACTATTGGTAGAATGGAAGGTGGAGCTAGAAGAAACATAATAGCTGAAAATATAAAGATGGAAGGTACAATGAGATGCTTCAGCCCAGAAGTATATGAGAAGATGAAGCTTAGAGTTAGAGAACTTGCTAGAGGGTTTGAACTGGCTTATAACTGTAAGGTTAATATAAACATCATAGACGATTATATTGCTGTTAAAAATGACAAGGATTTATATCAAGAATTTGTAACAGCTGTTGGAAATGATAGTGTTGTGGAGTTAGAGCCACTTATGATATCAGAAGATTTTTCTTATTATCAAAAAGAAGTTCCAGGTTTATTTTTTATGTTAGGTTCAAGAAATGAGGAAAAAGGATTTGTAAATGGTCTTCATAATATAAACTTTAATTTTGATGAAAAGATATGTGTAAACGCACTGAATGTCTATGCAAAATTATTAAAATATAAAGGAGCTATAGATTAAGAAATAATTTATAAAAATTAAAAAGTAGAGATACTTAAATCTAAAAAGATATGAATTGATAAATACCCCTTACATATTTGTATAAATTTCTTTTAATTGACAAAAATACAAATATGAAGGGGTGATTTTTTTGAAAGAAAATATGCAAAGAGAAAAGAAGATAACTAATGGTAAGAATACTAAAATATTGACAAATGATGATATAATGAAATATGAGATAGCCTCAGAACTAGGTCTTATGGATAAAGTTGGAGAACGTGGATGGGCAGGGCTTACAGCTAAGGAAGCTGGAAGAATTGGAGGTATGCTTACATCACGCAAAAAGAGGCTGAAAAAGATTGTGGAGGGGCAGAATAAAAAGGATGAGTCAATATAGCGATTTTGCGTTTGTATACGATGAACTTATGAATGAAGTTGATTATGAAGGCTGGGTTAAATATATAGAAGATATAATAGCTGATGAAGGTGTAAAAGTAAAAAATATATTGGAATTGGCATGTGGTACAGGTAATCTTACAATTCCATTAACTAAAAAAGATTATGATATAGCTGGTATCGATATATCTGATGAGATGCTTAGTGTAGCAAGAGAAAAAGCAGAAAAAGAAGGCGTAGAATTAGTTTTACTTCAACAAGATATATCAGAACTAGATTTTGAAATATCTGATTTAGATTGTGTGCTTTGTGCTTGTGATGGATTCAACTATATAACCTATGATGATGATTTGGAAAATGTATTTTCAAAGACATATGAATTATTAAAAAAAGATGGAATATTTATATTTGATATAAGTTCGTTTTATAAATTAGCCGACATATTAGGAAACAATATGTATGGTGAAAATAGAGATGATATAGCCTATATGTGGCAAAATTACTTTGATGATGAAGAAAATCTAATTGAAATGGAACTGACATTTTTTATTAAAGATGAAGATGGAAAGTTTGAAAGGTTTGAAGAAGTACATCAACAAAGGGCGTACACTGAAGATGAAATAGTTGATATGCTTAAAGAATCTGGATTTAAATATATAAAATCTTATGGAGATTTTACCTTTAATGAACCTAATGAAGAAAGTCAAAGAATATTTTTTGTATGTAAAAAATAAGATAGTTTTGTATGTAAAAAAAATTTGTATATATTTGTATATAAAATATAAATGTCATATAAAAATACAACAAATACAAGTTTACATATTAAAACAAAGTGATGATGTTTTATGAACAGTTACTTTTTCATAATTATAAAGCTTTATAATTATAAAGCTTTATAAATTGAGAGTAAGTATAATATAGAATAACCATTATCTAAGGTTAAAATAGGTAAGTATTTATAGATTGAAATTAAAATAGTAATATAGTGAAATTAGATAATTAACGAAATATGGAGGAATATGAATGAGAGATTATGTATTAAGAGCAACATCAGGAAATGGTCAAGTCAGAGCATTTGTTGCAACTACTAAAAACACAGTGGAAGAAGCTAGAAGATTACATGAAACTACAAAAGTAGCAACAGCAGCACTTGGAAGAACATTAACTGCAACATCTATAATGGGATTAATGATGAAAAATGATAGTGATAAATTGACTGTAATAATAAAGGGTGGAGGTCCAATTGGAACTATTATTGCAACAGCAGATTCTAAAGGTATGGTAAAAGGATATGTAGGAAATCCACAAGTAGAAGTGGAAGACTATCCAAATGGTAAGCTAAATGTAGCAGCAGCAGTAGGTACAGAAGGTGTTGTAAAAGTTATTAAAGACCTAGGTCTTAGAGAGCCATATAATGGTACTTATCCATTAGTAAGTGGAGAAATTGCAGAAGACTTTACTTATTACTTTGCAGTATCAGAACAAACTCCATCAGTAGTAGCTTTAGGTGTACTTACAAAAGAAGAAGAAGTTGAGTTTGCTGGAGGATTTATAGTCCAATTAATGCCAGATGCAGAAGAAGAGACGATTGCTAAATTAGAGGAAAATGTAGCTAAATTACCTTCAGTAACTAATCTATTAAAAGAAGGGAAAACTCCAGAAGATATATTAAATATTGTTTTAGATGGTTTGGAGCCTAAAATACTTGATACTTGTGAAGTTGGATTTATGTGTGAATGTTCAAAGGAAAGAGTTAAAACTGCTTTAGTTGCAATTGGTAAAAAATCATTAGCTGAAATAATAGAAGAAGATAAAAAAGCAGAAGTTGGTTGTCAATTCTGTAATAAGAAGTATATGTATAGTGAAGAAGAGTTACTTGAAGTTTTAAAAGAAATGTAGACTATGAAAATAGTCGTATCGATATAGTAATTAAAGTATAATTTATACAAAATAGACATATTTAGATTACAAATAAGCTTAATAAATTTTAAGAATTGGGAAGCTTTCTAGCTGTGATATTTGCAATATTGCGGTTAGAAGGCTTTTTTATTTTATTATAGTTCGTGTCAAAGATTGTATGAAACTATAAAATATTGTAAAATGATTTGTGTATTTCAACCTATTTGCCACAAGGGTTTATCAGATATTTGAATTGATAAGAAGGAGAAAATTTTAAATATGGAAAATAAAACAAAGCACATAGGCATAAGTATATTAATATTATTAATGATATTTTTAATTGCAAGGAATTTTGATGGAAAGCTTGAGATGCCTATTCCTAAGAGTAATAGCAGGAAGTTTAAGTCAGCAGCAGTATTTTATCCTCAACATCAAGATGATGAAGTCTTATGGGGTGGAAGTGCAATTGTAGATGCTATAAAACAGTGTGGTGTAAATAATGTATATGTTGTACTAGTATCAGATGGTTCTGGGGTTAACGTTTTTAAGGCTAATACTAAGTTTAGAAACTTAACTAGAAAGCAAAAAGAGGAGCTTAGAAACAATGAATTTAAATCTGCGTTGGAAGAACTTGGGGTAAAACCTCAAAATGTGATTATACTTGCAGATATAGATAAAAAAGAAGGAACACATTATGAGTTAATGAAGAAGACTATATTAGATTTTGAGCATAAATTTAAAGGTAATGTAACTCATATAGCTCATCATTACAAGTATGATGACCATATAATGCATAGAAAAAATGGAGAAGTTTTAAAGAAGCTTAAGCGTGAGCGTAAGATACAAGATGACTTATATTTTATCAAGCCAAAATATATGAAGTATATACCAAGAAATGAAAGAGCTATTTATAAAGCTGTGGATTTTAACGACTATAATAAAGTCAAGAGTGCATGTTATGAATATAAGGTTGTAAATTCAAAACGCAAAATGTATGGTATAGGATATATTTCAGCGCATAGCTATTTTGAACATCTTTTAAATGACCCTGAACTTACATCTGTGTTAAGTGAAGATTAATTTCTTGGAAGTAGTAGGTTACATTTGATATCTAAAGTGAAGTGTTTTAATTATGTGAAAAAGTATCTTATTTATGATTTTAGAATTATAGATAAGGTACTTTTTTGTGCAATTAATACAATTATATAAAATTTTGAATTTAAGAACTCTATATAATTTAATATCTATATAGTAATGATATTTATATAAAATAGATTCAATAATACTTATATAAAATAAATGTATTTTTCATAAAAATCAAACCCTACATCATACTACCATATAAAACCTACATGCTATAATTTGACCTGTGTTTATAAAAAATAAAAAAAAACTAATAAAATAGTATTTTACTTACACATAATCACTACTATTATTTGCTTGGAAAAAATTTAGATAAAAACAATGTAGGAGGAAAGTTATGAATAATGAATTTATAATTTTAAAAGGATGTAAAGAGAATAATTTAAAAAATGTATCTTTAACAATACCTAAAAGAAAAATAACCATATTTACAGGTGTATCAGGTTCTAGAAAATCATCTATCGTGTTTGAGACAATTGCAAAAGAATCCCAACGTCAATTAAATGAAAGGTTTAGTACTTTTATAAGAAGTTTTTTACCTAGATATGGAGAAGTTAAAGCTGATTGTATAGAAAATCTATCAACACCAATTATCATAGACCAAAGTAGACTTGGTGGCAATTCAAGGTCAACTCTAGGTACTATCACAGATGTAAATTCATTTTTAAGAACTTTATATTCAAGGTTTGGTAGTGAGTATATAGGTAATGCCAATATGTTTTCTTTCAATGATATTGAGGGTATGTGTCAACACTGTCATGGACTTGGAAAAAAACTAATTCCTAATATGAGTCAGATTCTTGATACTAATAAATCGCTAAATGAAGGAGCCATATTGCTTTCAGGATTTGGAGTAGGCTCTTGGCACTGGAATATATTTTCTGAATCAGGATTCTTTGATTAAAAAATAGCTACGCACACTCGTGACTTTAGTCGTGAGTTAGTAGCTAAAATAGTCAGTGTATAGGGAAACTTATATGTAGAGATAGGATAGAACCTATCCAATACTACTTGAATTGCTGGAAACCCCTAAAGCTAACCAAACTAAAACATAAGGATGGAATAAACCTAAGTGTGAAAGTTACGAAAGTAGAAAAAATTGGTTAGATGGTATAAGGTTAAACCCTAAGTGCTTTAAAATGGGCAATCAGCAGGTAAGCTCCGAATAGGAGAAACTTCAACGACTATTCCTCTTGAGGGAAGTACACTACAAGCTATTGGTAGTGGAAGTGGGTAGGCCTTAACGGATAATGCTGAAGGATAAGATATAGTCTGTGCTTGCATGAAAGTGTAAGAAGTTCATAAGAGAACTGCATAGGTAGTAGCGAACCTATGTGAACGACAACCTCAAAAATGATAAAAATTAGGACTTACGGTTCTTACATATGTTATTTAGAAATAAATATAAAAACCTTTAAAAAACTTGTTTTAAAAAATTTACCTTGTTAATATTAGGATGGGTGAGTAAAAATTGAAGTAGCTCAGATATGTATAAATACCATATAGTATGGTGTGTAAAATATGGACATCTAGTATTAACATAATCATAAAAAACAAGTAAAGTGAGGTGATAGTAGTGGAAAAAGCATATAAGTTTAGAATGTATCCAAATAAAAAACAGCAAGAGTTAATTAACAAAACTTTTGGATGTTGTAGATTTGTATATAATAAATATCTTTCTAAAAAAATAGAAATTTATGAAAATAATAAAGAAACTTTTACTTATAAACAGTGCAGTTCTGATTTGACCAATTTAAAAAGAGAATTAGAGTGGCTTAAAGAACCTGATAAATTTTCACTACAAAACACCTTAAAAGATTTAGAAAACGCATATAAAAAATTCTTTAAGGAAAATACAGGG